>NZ_VPCD01000025.1:0-46279 GCF_013418345.1 Acinetobacter sp. YH12144
TTAGAGGAATTGCCACAAGATACGATAAGCTAAAACGTAACTATCAAAGCACTGTTGCTTTAGCTTGTATATTTATATGGTTGCCTCTTTAGCTCAATTTATCGGCTGTAAATGTCAACACACCCTAGTTTTTTTTGATCAATACTGATGCTAAAATGTGCTTTTATGGCGCAATCAATTGCTGAAAAAGCATTTTCATGCCTTCACTGGCGCCTGCTTTAATCAATTGATATTGCTCAGGTACACGTTGATAATCTGCTTTCGGATCGATATAAAATGCACGGCAGTTGGCAGGGATTTCGTGAATCAATCTAGCCACAGGATAGACAGCCAGACTCGTGCCAATCACAATAAAAATATCTGCCGTTTGCACACTCACACTGGCATCTTCATAGGCAGGAACTGCTTCGCCAAACCAGACCACATGTGGCCGTAAAGGATATCCCTCAGGGCATTTGTCGGTGTCTAAGTTTAAATCTGCACCTTCAATGGGAAACAATTCCTGCGTATATTGCGCCTGAGGGCCAGAGCTTTTTGCGTAACGAATATTTCCATGCAGATGTAGTACATTTTGACTGCCTGCACGTTCATGTAGATCATCAATATTTTGAGTAATGACTTGTACATCAAAAAAATCATCGAGTTCAGCAATTAATTTATGCGCTGCATTTGGCTCTGCGGCTAAAATATGTTTACGGCGTTCATTATAAAAACGCTGTACTAAAGCGGGATCGCGTGCCCAAGCTTCAGGTGTGGCCACATCTTCAATACGATGCTGTTCCCAAAGACCATCACTGTCACGGAAGGTATTGATGCCGCTTTCTGCGCTCATGCCAGCACCTGAAAACACCACAATTTTTTGCATAGATATTTAGCCTTATATTTTAATTGATGAGTCCAATGCGTACGGTTGCATGTATTGAATGGATGATTCAGCGAATTTACTGTACTCAAAATATAGCGATTACTTCAACTTAGTTGATGCAATTCTTGTAGCACCCAATCGACAAATTTTTGTATTTGTGGTGAGCTGTCTTGGCTCGAGTGGACTAAATAATATTTTCGGCTACCGTGCAGTTTTTTATTTGATGCAATCACCAATTCTTTTTTTCTCAGTTCAGCTTCAATCAGCATTTGTGGAATAAGTGCCATACCCATGCCATGACTGGCTGCCACAGAAAGCATGGAAAATAATTCATGTCGCTGACCATCAAATGGTTTGGGATGCTGAAGCTGATGGGCTTGAAACCATTCTTGCCAAATACTTGGACGGGTGGTTTGCTGTAATAAGGGCAATTGAAGCAATTCTTCATCGCTTAAATTAAAACTGTGATCACCGGTCATTTCCGCATGGGGAAAGTTGCTTTTAATCAATTTGGGGGAACAAACGGGAACCACTTCTTCATCCATTAAATAATGCGCTTGAATACCCGGCCAATGCTCAATTTGCTGTTGCGTTCCTGCAAAAATCGCCGCGTCAAAGACATTTTCATTAAACAAAAAAGGTTTGGTACTGGTTTCTAAATGCACGGTAATTTCAGGATGCTGCGCATTTAATTTATGTAATTTTGGCAACAGCCAACGTGTGGCAAAGGTTGGCACAACGCCCAGCTTTAAAGTGCCGCCCAAGCCTTTGTGCATCATAATATCTGAAGTGCTTTTTTCGATACCTTGCAAAAAGGGTTTAATACTTTTTGCATATTGCTTGCCTGCTTCTGTGAGATCGACACCGTGACGTGTTCTGCTAAATAGCATTACACCTAAATATTCTTCAAGCTGTTGAATTTGGCGCGACACGGCACTTTGCGTAATAAATAACTCTTGGGAAGCATGCGTATAACTCGCGTGTTTTGCAGCAGATTCAAAGCAAATTAAGCTTTGCAATGACGGAATATTGCGCCGCATAGATAAAGTCCTTTTTATCGATAGGTATCACAAAATGGCATATAAGAATGATTTTCATATACCACTATAGTCTATAAATAAAGCAATCCGCAGTTCAAATCAGTGGCTAAAGTGCTTAACACGCTGTGAGCCAAGCTTAGGTATGCGAAAGGCGCATATCTACATGCAAATTAATCGTTTGAATGAATCACTTTTCACACATAGCATCAAATAAAACAACGAAAACCTGAAAAAGCAGAGGATGCGATGAATCAAATGGTCAATGTAAAAAAGGCAAAAGTACAATTTAACTGGCAAGACCCGTTTCTTTTGGAACAGCAATTAACTGAAGAAGAACGCATGGTCCGTGATACTGCACATGCTTACTGCCAAGAGCGTTTACAGCCACGTGTACTCGAACAATTTCGACATGAAAAAACTGATGCATCAATTTTCCGAGAAATGGGTGAGCTTGGCTTACTTGGCCCAACGATTCCAGAGCAATACGGCGGCGCAGGTCTAAACTATGTTAGCTATGGATTAGTTGCACGTGAAATTGAATATGTAGATTCTGGCTACCGCTCTATGGCCAGCGTGCAAAGTTCTTTGGTGATGGTGCCAATTAATGAATTTGGCTCTGAAGAGCAAAAACAGAAATACCTGCCAAAGTTGGCAACAGGCGAGTACATTGGCTGTTTCGGCCTGACTGAGCCTGATCATGGCTCTGACCCAGGTAGCATGATTACTCGTGCAAAAAAAGTCGAAGGTGGCTATCGTCTCACGGGTGCAAAAATGTGGATTACCAACAGCCCAATTGCCGACGTGTTTGTTGTTTGGGCGAAAGAAGTATCGCCTGAAGGTAATGTTGGTGACATTCGTGGTTTTATTTTAGAAAAAGGCTGGGAAGGTCTATCTGCTCCTGCAATTCACGGTAAAGTTGGCTTACGTGCATCGATTACCGGTGAAATTGTGATGGACAATGTCTTTGTCCCTGAAGAGAATGCTTTTCCAGAAGTACGTGGTTTAAAAGGTCCATTTACCTGTCTAAATAGTGCTCGTTATGGTATCGCTTGGGGTGCAATGGGCGCAGCTGAATTCTGCTGGCATACAGCGCACCAATACACCATGGACCGTAAACAGTTTGGCCGACCATTGGCAGCGAATCAGCTGATTCAAAAGAAACTGGCAGATATGCAAACTGAGATTGCCTTGGGTTTACAAGTTGCGCTTCGATTTGGACGTATGAAAGATGAAGGCATTGCTGCTGTAGAAGGCACATCACTCATTAAACGTAACAACTGTGGCAAGGCTTTAGATATTGCCCGTGTTGCGCGTGACATGATGGGTGGTAACGGCATTTCTGATGAGTTTGGTGTTGCCCGTCATCTGGTCAATCTCGAAGTCGTCAACACGTATGAAGGAACGCATGATGTACATGCACTGATCTTAGGTCGTGCGCAAACAGGCATCGCGGCTTTTAGTAACTAATTGAATTCAATATCAATAGGGCGCTCTGCATAGAGTGCCTTAGAGACTTTTTATGCAAAAATAAACTTAATCAATAAAGGATTCATCGTGAAACACTCTTGTAACTCTGTGCAATAGCCTGAGCAGTGATGAAATAAAAAGAATAAATAAGGCAAATGTGCAGACATAGGAATGCCGATGACTCATTTGGGAAAATGAGGAACAAGGAAATGAATAACGAAATGCAAAACGGAGCAGGAACGCTCAAATTGCCTTCTAACGTGGGCACGATGCATCGGATTACCAGCAATACTTGGAAAATGGCCTTTATTTTTGCCTTTATTTCCTTGGTGATTGATGGTGTAGACATCATGTTGCTGTCATTCAGTCTCACTAGTTTAAAGGCTGAATTTGGTTTAAGTACATTTCAAGCCGGAATGCTTGGTAGTTCTTCTTTAGCAGGGATGGCGCTGGGTGGTATTTCGGGTGGATGGGCGTGCGATAAATTCGGCCGTGTGAAAACCATTGCTTGGTCGGTCGTATTTTTCTCGATCATGACCTGTATCTTAGGCTTTACCCAAAGCTATGAACAATTTTTAATTTTACGTTTTATTGGCGCTTTTGGACTGGGTTCTCTTTACATGGCGTGTAATACGCTGATGGCAGAATATGTACCAACCAAATACCGCACAACAGTACTTGGGACTTTGCAAACCGGTCAAACCGTGGGTTATATCGTTGCAACGCTGATGGCGGGTGCCATTATTCCAGATCACGGCTGGCGGATGCTATTTTATGTCACCATTATTCCTGCTGCATTTGCCCTTATCTTTATGCGTTTTGTTCCTGAGCCAAAATCTTGGCAGGAAGCAAAAATTGAGCAGATAAAACGCCGTGAATTAAAGCTTGAACCTGTACAGCAGCAAGCTGCAGCCAAGCAAAACGCACCTTCTGAAAGCATTTATAAACGTATTTTTGGACATACCAATCATCGTAAAATGTTCTTCTTTTGGATGTCGACCGCTGCATTTCTACAATTCGGTTATTACGGTGTCAACAACTGGATGCCAACGTATCTAGAAACCGAACTCAGCATGAACTTTAAAGCCATGACAGGCTATATGGTAGGCGCATATACCGCCATGATTCTGGGTAAAATTTTAGCAGGCTATGCCGCTGACAAATTTGGACGTCGTATTACCTTTGTGTTTGGTACGGTAGCTACGGCAGCATTCTTACCGATCATCATTTTCTATAACACACCAACCAACATCGCCTATTTACTCGTAACTTTCGGTTTCTTATACGGTATTCCATACGGTGTAAATGCAACGTATATGGCAGAAAGCTTCTCGACGGATGTACGCGGTACGGCTATTGGCGGTGCTTACAATATGGGACGTTTAGGCGCAGCCATAGCACCAGCAACCATTGGTATGATTGCCGCTGGCGGATCATTCACTATGGCCTTTATTGTAATGGGTGCTGCGTACTTTATTGCAGGTGTTATTCCGGGCTTGTTCATTCGTGAACGTCAATATGATCCCCAGCAAGCATCACTTTCTTCAGATGCGGAAAAAGAAAAACTGGCAAGTGTAGATACATATGTTGATGATGCAGAACAAAAAGCATCTGCAAAAACTGCAACAGTAAAATAATTAAAAGATCTGTGCCATAGCTCAATACTATGGCACATCTGGAGTGAACTATGGGTGCATTAAAAGGAATTCGTGTATTGGACTTAAGCCGTGTTTTGGCAGGTCCTTGGTGCGGTCAAATATTGGCTGATTTAGGTGCAGAGGTAATCAAAATTGAGCGTCCTAAAGTCGGGGATGATACCCGCATGTGGGGACCACCCTGGATGCCAAATCAGCAAGGTCAAGCGACGAAAGAATCAGGCTATTACCAATGTGCGAACCGTAATAAATATTCTGTAGCCATTGATATTTCTAGTGAAGAAGGGCAAGCCCTAGTCCGTGAAATTTCCCAAACGGCAGATGTCGTGATTGAAAACTACAAAGCAGGCTCACTTGCCAAATATGGTTTGGACTATGCATCACTTAGTACGCTAAATCCAAATATCGTATATTGCTCAATTACAGGTTTTGGTCAGGATGGGCCGCGCGCGGAAGAACCGGGCTACGACTTTATTATTCAAGGTATGTCAGGTCTGATGAGTATTACTGGCGAAGCTGATGATATGATGGGTGGTGGAGCACAAAAAGTGGGGGTCGCTGTGGTCGATATTCAGACCGGTTTGTACTCAACCATTGCTATTCAGGCGGCACTGTTGGCGAGGCAGCATACTGGACGCGGTCAATATATCGATATGTCTTTACTCGATGTACAGGTGGCGGCTCTGGCCAATCAAGGTATGAACTATTTAACCTCAGGTAAAGCACCTAAACGTATGGGAAATAATCATCCGAATATTGTACCGTATCAAACTTTTAAAGCCAAAGATAAAGAATTTATTATTGCCTGTGGTAATGACAAACAATTTAAAGACTTGTGTATTGCGATTGGCTATACAGAACTACTAGATCAGCCGAACTATTTACGTAATCAAGATCGAGTGAAGCACCGTGAAGAATTAATTCCATTATTGAGTACTTATTTTCTCACTCAAGATGCTCAAGTTTGGGTCGATGCGATTCATGCGGTAAAAGTGCCAGTCGGTGTAATTAACTCTGTAGAAGACGCATTAAATGAACCGCAAATTCAACACCGTAACATGGTGGTGAATATTCCACATGCTTTAAATCATGATTTTAAAGTGATTGGTTCACCAATGAAATTATCCGATACGCCTGTCGAATACCGTCATGCGCCGCCACAGTTAGGGCAGCACACAACAGAAATTTTATCCCAATTTAGAACTGAAGCTGAACTAAATGAATTGGCAGTACAAGGCGTGATTGATCGACTCAGTCATTCAGCAGCTTAAAATTCCCAGAGATTATTCTTCAAACTATTCTTCAATATCTGGTCTTAAACACCTATGAGGAATGAGTGAAGTTAAAATTTTAGACCGAAGGACTCCAATACTTCGGTCTTTTTTCAATTTGGATATTCATCTATGGAATATTTTTAATATTAATCTTCTTGATAAAGTATAATTTTTAACCAAAGCTTGGGCCTGCAATACGGTCTTTATTTTTTCGTATGAAAGAGATGTCCATACTTTTGTGCCTTGATATTTTTTCTTTAAGCTATAACTTTCAAATTCTGGATTATACACAAACCAATTTCCGCAATGCTGCACGCAATAATCATTTATATACCAATTTTTGATATCTAGTAATTGCACAGAAAGATCATCGATACCACCTCCATTGATGAGAGTATAAGTCTTCAAACGAAATAAAGCCCTGCACAATGGCAAGGCTCTATTTTAATAACATTACATTGAATTTGTTCAGCTGCATATTATTGCTGTATAAAATTCTGCAAAGCCTGATTAAATGCATCTGGCTGTTCAATGTTTGAAATATGCGATGCATTAATTTCAAATAATTGGCTATTTGCAATGTGTTCTTGCATAAATTGACCATCTGCAACTGTAGTTACAGGGTCTTGTTGACCTGCAATAATTAATACAGGTACGTGAATAGACGAGATTTCATTGCGTAAATCCGCTTTAGCCAAAGCTTCACAACAACTTGCATAACCTTCTGGGCTGCCAGCTCCGAGGTCGTTACTCAAAGATTGTACAGTTGCCGTGTTACTTTGGATAAAGGGTTCTGTAAACCATCGTGATGCTGCCGTTTCTGCAATTGGTTTCAGACCTTGTTGACGGACTAACTGTGCACGTTCATTCCAAGCTGATTCTTGCCCAATTTTTGCAGCGGTATTGCATACAATGACATGGTTAAAGCGTTCAGGATGATGTATTGCAAGCCATTGACCTGTTAAACCACCCATCGATATTCCACAAAATGTGGCCTGTTGAATATTTAAATGATCCAATAAATGGATGACATCTGTACCCAATTGATCAAGGCTATATGGCCCTTGAGGGGCAGAAGATGCACCATGACCACGTGTATCATAACAAATGACAAAATAATCCTGCTGCAGCGCCTCTATCTGAGGCTGCCACATGTTGAACTTTGTGCCTAAAGAGTTAGAAAAGACAATCGCAGGTTGTGTGTGGTCACCAAAAGTTGCGTAATTAATCGTTGCATCATTAGATATAAATGTAGGCATGTTTTGAATCCTTAATTTTATAAATCCCCCTAAATCCCCCTATGAGAAGAAGGACTTTTATTGAGGATTAAACACGTTCAATAATCAAAGCGATGCCTTGACCGACACCAATGCACATCGAACAGAGGGCATATTGACCTGAAATTTCCTCAAGCTGATTTAATGCAGTCGTGACTAAACGTGCTCCAGATGCACCTAATGGATGACCCAAAGCAATAGCGCCACCGTTTGGATTAACATGTTTAGCACCATCTTCTAAACCTAATTCACGGGTAACCGCTAAGGCTTGAGCCGCAAAAGCTTCATTCAGCTCGATTACATCCATTTGTTCAAGGCTTAGACCTGTTTGAGCTAACAACTTTTTTATGGCAGGCGCAGGACCAAAGCCCATGATTTTGGGTTCAACACCCACCACCGTTGCCGCAATAATTTTGGCCCGTGGCTTTAACTTAAATTTGTTGACAGCATCATCTGAAGCAATCAGTAGTGCAGCCGCACCATCATTGATTCCTGAAGCATTGCCCGCAGTTACCGTACCATCTGCTTTCACCACAGGTTTGAGTTTTGCCAAACCTTCTGCTGTCGTCGATGCGCGTGGATGCTCATCTGTATCGACTATCAGTGGGTCGCCTTTACGCTGTGGAATGACGACAGGGATGATTTCTTTCTCAAAAAAAACATTGGCTTGTGCAGCAGCTGTACGGCGCTGACTTTCTAAGGCAAAAGCATCTTGATCTGCACGGTTAATATTGAATTGTTCTGCCACATTTTCAGCGGTTTGAGGCATGGTTTCCACGCCATACATTTGCTTGAGTATTGGATTGATAAAACGCCAGCCCATGGTGGTGTCTTCAATCTTTTGACTACGTCCATAAGCGCTTTCAGATTTACCCATTACAAAGGGCGCACGGGACATACTTTCTACACCACCAGCAATAATTAAGTCTGCTTCATTTGCCTTAATTGCACGGGCTGCCATCGCAATTGCATCAAGTGATGAACCACAAAGTCGGTTCACAGTTGTAGCAGGAACTTGAAAAGGTACACCTGCGAGTAGCGACGACATTCGTGCAACATTACGGTTATCTTCACCGGCTTGGTTCGCACAGCCGTAAATCACGTCATCAACAGACTCCCAAGCAATACTTGGATTTCGCTGCATCAGTGCCTTGATAGGTAAGGCACCTAGGTCATCGGTACGTACTGCTGCTAAACCGCCCGCATAGCGACCGAAAGGGGTACGGATTGCATCAATAATATAGGCATTTTTCATTTTATAAATCCTAAAAAACTCAGCTCCTCCCTTTTAACGGGAGGTTGGGAGGGATTTACAGGAAGTTAATTTTTGAATATTAATCCTCCCTAAATCCCTCCTTTAATCAAGGAGGGACTTTTTGCTTTATGCTGTCGTATCTATCAGCTTTGCACTGGTCATTGACTGTAATTCGTCAAAGCTCAAGCCCTCAACTTTTTCAATCACTTTCATGCCTTCAACCGTCACATCAATGACGCACAGATCTGTGTAAATACGATCGACACATTGCAGGCCTGTCGCAGGGTATGACAATTCAGCGACAATTTTCGGTTCACCTTTTTTAGTCACATGGTCTGTAGTAATAAAGACTTTTTTCGCCCCAACAGCCAAATCCATTGCACCACCTACAGCAGGAATTGCATCTGGCGCACCAGTATGCCAATTTGCTAAGTCACCATTTTGGGCAACCTGAAAAGCGCCTAATACTGCAATATCTAAATGCCCACCACGCATCATGGCAAAAGAGTCACCATGGTGAAAAAAGCAGCCGCCCGTTTGCATAGTAACAAACTCTTTTCCTGCATTAATTAACTCAGGGTCTTCTTCGCCTTTAGCTGGAGGAGGACCAAAAGCCAAAAGTCCATTTTCTGAATGTAGAAACACATCTTTGTCTGTTGGTAAATAATTTGAAATTTTAGTGGGTAAGCCAATGCCTAAATTGACATAAGCACCATCTGGAATATCTTGTGCAACACGTTCTGCAATTTGATCACGGGTTAATTTGGTATAGCTCATGGTTCTTTCCTCACGTGATTTATGCAGATTGCTCAAGCTGTGCAGGTTGAACAGCCACAACATGTTGTACAAAAATGCCAGGGGTAATAATGTGCTCTGGGTCCAATGCACCAAGTTCAACCACTTCTGAGACTTGAGCAATCGTCACATCTGCCGCCATGGCCATAATGGGGCCAAAATTACGCGCTGATTTGTTGTAAACCAAGTTGCCCCAGCGGTCGCCCTGATGTGCTTTGATTAAAGCAAAATCGGCCTTAATTGGATTTTCGAGAACAAAATCTTTGCCTTCATAATTGAGTGTAGGTTTGCCTTCTGCCAGCAACGTACCGAAACCAGTTGGTGTATAAATTGGACCCAACCCCATACCTGCAGCCTGAATACGGCAAGCCAAATTACCTTGTGGTACAAGCTCAAGTTCTATCTTTCCTGCACGATATAATTCATCGAACACCCAAGAGTCGGATTGGCGAGGGAAAGAACAAATCATCTTACGGACAGCACCAGCTTTGAGTAATTTAGCAAGTCCATAGTCACCATTACCTGCATTGTTGTTGACGATGATGAGATCTTTGATGCCAAGTTCAATCAGTCCATCAATCAGTTCAGCAGGCTGACCAGCCGTACCGAAGCCGCCGATCATAATGGTTGATCCATCCTTAATTTGAGAAAGTGCTTCTGTTAAGGAAGCGGTACTTTTATCAATCATGCTACGATCCTTCATCAAGAACGATAAAACTATTTACCTGACTAACCACTTCAGTCATGCAAGGCAGATAATCTTTTATTTCAAATATTTACAAATTTAAAAATGCAGATCAATGGATTCCAACTATGTGCTACACAATTGGAATCCAATCGCATCAGCTGTCATCACTACGAACAGAAGAGGGATGACGATTTAAAGCCAAAACTTCAATATTCATATACGGGTAAAGGGGCAACCCTTGTAAAATGTTGTGTAGCTCTTCATTACTTTCAACATCAAAAATACTGATATTTGAATATTGACCAGTAATCCGCCAGATATGGCGCCATTTACCTTGACGTTGTAGATCTTGTGAATAAGCTTTTTCTACAGCTTTAATTTCATTGGCTTTTTCGACTGGCATATCTAATGGAATATTGACATCCATGCGTACTTGGAAAAGCATTTCTCACTCCTAGCTAAATGTTATTTGCGACGTAAGTCATCAATTTTGTTTTCATCAATTTCAATCCCTAAACCCGCTGTGGTCGGAATCTTGAGTTCGAAATCTTGATATTGAAGTGGGGTTTTTAAAATTTCTTCAGTTAGCAGCAATGGACCAAAAAGCTCTGTGCCATAAGCTAAATTGTCAAATGTAGAAAATGCATGTGCCGATGCAATAGTGCCCACAGGGCCTTCAAGCATGGTTCCACCATATAAATCGATACCCGCAAGTTTGGCGATTTTAGAAACCTCACAGCCTTCGATTAAACCGCCAGACTGTGCAACTTTGACTGCAAAAACAGAAGCAGAATTCTGCCGCGCAAGTTGATATGCCGTTTGCGGACCCATCAGTGATTCATCTGCCATAATGGCTATATCAAAACGACGAGTTAAACGGCGCATCGCGTCAATGTTATCGATTGCGCAAGGCTGCTCAATCAGGTCAACACCACCATCTTGTAACAATTGAATGCCTTTAATGGCATCTAATTCAGACCATGCACGGTTGACATCTACACGTATAGAAATGTCTGAACCTAATGCTTTTTTAATGGCTAAAACATGCTCAACATCAGCTTCAACGGGGCGTGAACCGATTTTAAGTTTGAAAATATTGTGTCGTTTTGCCGCAATCATCTTTTGTGCTTCGGCAATGTCTTTTTCCGTATTGCCAGATGCAAGTACCCAAAGAACAGGTAAGCTGTCACGTAAGCGACCGCCCAATAATTCACTCAAAGGCAGATTTAAACGCTGCGCCAAAATATCGAGTAGCGCCGTTTGAATGGCACATTTAGCAAAGCGATTGCCGTTAATATTACGTTTAATAGCTTGCATGGTTTGAGCAACATTCAAACCAGTGAGGGTTTTCAGTAAAGGACTAAAATAAGTTTCAATATTGGTACGAATGCTTTCAGGGCTTTCTTCACCATAGCCTAGACCGCCAATCGTCGTCGCTTCACCCCAACCGATATAACCATCTTCGGTGGTGATTTTAATCAAAACAAGGGTTTGCGTTTGCATGGTTGCAACAGCCATCTTGTGCGGACGGATTGTTGGGATTTCCACGAGCAGGGTTTCAATCGACTTATACATCTTGCGTATTTCTTATCTATCCAACTATTTATATACCCTAATTTAATGTAATATCTTTAACTAGAGCGATTTTGGTATTTTTAGATACTTAAAAGGTATATAAATGGAATTAAGGCACTTACGTTACTTTGTCACCGTGGTTGAAGAGCAAAGTATTACCAAGGCAGCAGAAAAATTATGTATTGCTCAGCCACCTTTGAGCCGCCAAATTCAAAAACTTGAAGAAGAGCTGGGGATTACCTTGTTTGAGCGTGGTTCTAGACCCGTGAAAACCACAGAAGCAGGTATGTTTTTTTATGAGCATGCTGTGCAAATATTGACGCATACCGCCCAGGCCACAACCATGGCACAGCGAATTAATGCCGTCGATAAAACTGTCCGCATTGGTTATGTCAGTTCGCTTTTATACGCATTATTGCCGCAAATTATTTATTTATTTCGACAACGCAACCCAGATATTCATGTTGAACTCATAGAATGTGGTACACGCGACCAGATTGAAGCCTTAAAAACCGGTCGAATTGATATTGGTTTTGGACGACTTCGATTAACAGATCCGTCTATTAAACGTGTTTTATTACGAAAAGAAGCGCTACGTTTAGCTATACATAAAAATCATCATTTGGCTGAATTTAAAGACAAAGGCATTTATCTTTCTCAAATTTTAGATGAACCAATTTTTGCCTACCCTACGACACCTAAACCGAATTTTTCCACCCTCATCCAATCCATTTTTACCGAATTAGGACTTGTGCCTAAACATTTAACCGAAGTGCGTGAAATTCATATGGCTTTGGGCTTGGTGGCGTCGGGAGAGGGCATTTCTCTGATCCCTGAAAGTGCCAGTGATATTGGCATGAAAAATTTGATGTATATCCCAATCTTAGATTTAGAAGCCTATAGTCCAATCTCTTTGTCGGTGCGCAATATGGATCATAGTAATTACATTCCAAAGATACTGGATTGCATTCGTGAAGTCTTTGTTGAAGAAAATATCGATCTGCGCGCCATCGATGCAGATGCATAACTAAGTCAAGATTTCATGGTCGATGTAACACAAGATCCACTATTCAGATGATAGGGTCTTATGGGATATCAATCACTTCAGCCCAAAGCATCCTGATAAATACAAGACTGAGCTATTTCAAAAACCTTTTCATCTTCAATATTCAATTGATCATATTGCTGCATTTTTTGAATCATCCATTCAAAATCTGACGTTTGTGGCGCTTGGCTCTTGCCAAAATTTTGAATGATTCTTTTGATCCGATGAAAAGCCTCGACGTGAATCTGCTCAGAACAATCAAAACGGATGATGTGATATTGCTTTAACAAAGAAAATATTTCAGAAAAATGCGTTTGTTGAAGCAGATCGTTTTGGGCTTTTTGGATGGCAAGATTGATTGCGTTTAAGGTATTAGGATGTTTTTCTGCCCAATCATGGGTAAAAGCCAAAACTTTATCTGGAATATGATCAATAATATCTTGGCTATTGACGATAATACGACTATAGCCTTGTATTTCAGCTTGCGTATTCCACGGCTCTCCGACACAAAATACATCAATTCGTTGCGTTGATATTGCTTCGACCATATAAGGCGGTGGTAAAGTTGAAAACGTTTGCGTTTGAGCAATTTCTGTGTCTGCAAGTGCCAGCCATTCTCTTAGAATATAATGATGAATCGAATGCTGAAAAACATGCGCCAACTGAATCGTTTGATTCTGTTTTATCGCAGATACGATTTTCTCTGCTGAATTAATTGGTAGATCTAAAGCATGGATATTTAATTCATAGCACAGCTTTTGACTCAAACTAATATAAGCGCAGTTAGTACTGAGTGTAAGAGAGGTTTGTAAGGGAATGCCGAGATGGTCTTTGCCCGTCACAGACGCAGGCAGCATGGCCGATAAACAGTGTGCTACATCTAAAAAACCAAAAGCTAGACGGTCGCGTAAACTTGCCCAAGATGGTTCTTGAGTCAGTGTCACATTCAGCCCTTGTTCAGCAAAATAACCTTGATGTTCTGCCCAGAGCAAAGCAACACAGTCAAGTAAAGGAATATAGCCCAATTGAATATCTGTTTTTTCAAGCTTTTGCATGGTTTATTCCTTAAATTGAGACTGTAACAGCGCTTGCGCATCAAGCAGTCGGCGCGCCATTTCACCCATCGTCATACGGTGACTCATGGCATTTTTTCTCAGCAAATTAAATGCTTGATCTTCGGTTAAACCATGCATTTGTATTAAAAGCACTTTGGCTTTTTCAATATCTTTTCGATCGGCCAGTTTGCACTTGGTTTCAGCCAAATCATTCAGCAGTTTTTTATGCTTTTTATATTGTTCAATCGAAATTTCTAAAATGCTATTCAAACGTGCAGGGTCAATACCATCGACAATATATGCCGTGACACCCGCATCAATCGCGCTTCGGATGATTTCAAGACTCGAATTTTTAGTGAACAGAACAGTCGGTAAGTCAAATTGGCTGACACAGCTTTCAATGACATCGCGATGTGGATGATCCATATCCAATAAAATCACATCTGCCTGAATATTTTGCAGATATGACATATTTAAATGATCAATCATGAAACTGGCGACCACATCAAAGTCATGTTGAATTAATGAGGCTTGAATAAATTCAGCGCGTTCTTGATCATCATCAATTAGGGCTATTTTTAGTTTTGGCATGCAAACACTCAGACAGAGCCAAACAAATACGTATTGAGTTTTCTAAGCAATTTAAATGCCAAATTTTAAGACAATACAAAATATAAATCTGCTTCTAAATTTTAGCTTGGTTATATGCACATTTTAAAATTGAACCATTTCCGTGCACTGATCTTGTGCAGGGCTGAACCACGTTTGAACATTCAGCCGCATCTCTATAGGCATATTGACTATCTATTTACCTTAATTCGCTTATTTTCGGATAGATCGGCGCTCAATGCTTAAATATAGAGATGAAATTTACGATTGAAATAAAAACTTGGCACGTATCGTGCTTAATACTTATTGAGTCAAAGAAGACTCTAAAAATTTGTTAGACGGCCAACGACGTCCGTTCTGATCGACTCTGTTATGTGTTAGCGACATAACCGAGTAATTCATGCGTTCAGTTCAGTCAGGAGAAGGTTATGTCTTCAAATTTAAATGCCAAAAAAGCCACAAAAATAAGTCTATTTAATTTTTCTTCAGCAGCAATGCGGGCCTTCCACATGAGTTGGCTCGCATTCTTTGTTTGCTTCTTTGCATGGTTTGCCTGTGCACCGTTGATGCCAGTGATTGCTGGCGAATTTCACCTCACGAAAGATCAAATTGCCAATATTAATATTGCCGCTGTTGCGATCACGATTTTAGTCCGTCTGATCGTTGGTCCTTTATGTGATAAATATGGCCCGCGTAAAACCTATACAGCTTTATTAATCATCGGCAGTATTCCAGTCTTTGGGGTTGCATCTGCGAGCAGCTATGAATCCTTTCTTTTCTTCCGCTTGCTGATCGGCGCGATTGGCGCAAGCTTCGTCATCACTCAATACCATACAAGCATTATGTTTGCGCCTAATGTGGTGGGTACAGCCAATGCTGCAACAGCAGGCTGGGGCAATGCAGGCGGCGGTGCAACTCAAGCCCTTATGCCTTTACTGCTTGGCGCACTCGTTATGTTTGGTGTAGAGCAAGCGATGGGCTGGCGTATTGCGCTGATTGTACCCGGTGTGATGATGCTGATTGTTGGTGCGCTTTACTGGAAGTTCACACAAGACTGTCCGCAAGGCAACTTTAAAGAACTTCGCGAACAAGGCATCAGTGTTGGCAGTGACAAAAAGGGCGGCTTGGCAATTCTAATGCATGCAGCACGCAATTACCGTGTATGGATTCTATTTGGCGCTTATGCAGCTTGCTTCGGCATTGAAATCTTTATTCACAACATTATTGCGCTGTATTACGTCGACAACTTCCAATTTGGATTAAAAGAAGCGGGTATGGCAGCAGGGATCTTCGGTCTATTGGCACTGTTTGCCCGCGCGCTCGGCGGCATTGTTTCAGACAAAGTCGCGACTACCAAAGGCTTGGATGGCCGTACCAAAGTTCTGTTTGCGATGATTCTGCTAGAAGGACTGTTTTTAATACTGTTCTCGCAAATGAGCACGCCAATCTTCGCCATTCTTGCCATGACAGTCTTTGCGCTCTTCACCCATATGGCGTGCGGCGCAACCTATGCCTTGGTGCCATTCATTGACCGTGATGCTTTAGGCGGCGTGGCAGGCATTATCGGCGCAGGCGGTAACGTTGGTGCGGTAGCTGCAGGATTCTTGCTTAAAGGCATGTTGGATATTCAAACCACGCTGATGGTGCTTGGCGGTTTGGTGGTGATTGCTGCAAGCTGTGTGCTGATGATCCGCTTCTCTGTAGAGCATAAAGAAAAAGAACAGCGCTTATTTGAACAAGCTGTGAATGAAAGAAATCTAGCTGAAGTTCAAAACTAATACAAATAGCAGCCTAAGCGTATAGAGGCTTAGGCTGTGCAAAAAAAAATATTGCGGAGTAAGAATATGAAAATCATCATGATTGGACATGGCATGGTTGGCCACAAGTTTATCGAATCTGTACTGGAACACGCAGGTGATGATGTTGAATTAACCATTTTAGCTGAAGAGCCGCGTCTTGCTTATGACCGTGTGCATTTAACTGAATACTTCAGCGGCAAGTCAGCGAAAGACTTAACCCTGTGCCGCAGCGACTTTGCTGATGCATACGGTATAGATTTACGCCTGAGCACCAAAGCGGTTGAAATTGATCAGCGTAATAAAACGGTCACGACCAATCACGGTGATATTCTTTCTTTTGACAAGCTGGTGCTCGCAACAGGTTCATATGCATTTGTGCCGCCAATTCCAGGCAATGAGCGTGAAAACTGCTTTGTGTACCGTACCATTGAAGACTTGGATGCCATCCGTGCCGCAAGCTTGAATGCTAAAACAGGTGTGGTGATCGGCGGCGGTTTATTGGGTTTAGAAGCAGCAAAAGCGCTGCGTGATTTAAACTTAGAAACCCATGTTGTTGAATTTGCACCACGCTTAATGGCAGTTCAGATTGATGATCTAGGCGGTAAAGTTTTACGCTCGAAAATTGAAAATCTAGGTGTTAAAGTCCATACGCAAAAAGCAACATCTTGCATTGAAGACGGTGCAAATGCGAAGTATGTAATGAAGTTTGGTGATGGTTCTGAACTGGAAACCGACATCATCTTATTCTCTGCAGGTATCCGCCCACGCGATGAATTAGCGCGCCAAAGTGGTTTAGCCATTGGTGAGCGTGGCGGTATTGTAATTAACGATTATTGCCAAACTTCAAACCCTGACATTTATGCCATTGGTGAATGTGCGCTTTGGCAAAATAAAATTTATGGCTTAGTTGCGCCGGGCTATGACATGGCACGTATTGCAGCAAAGCATGTGATGGAACAAAACTGCACGCTTTTCGCTGGTGCAGATATGAGCACCAAGCTGAAACTGATGGGAGTTGATGTTGCATCTGTAGGCGATGCGCATGCAATGACACCAAATTCTTTAAGCTATTTCTATGCAGATGAAGCAGCTCAGGTTTATAAAAAAATTGTCGTGAATGCAGAGAAAACTAAGCTGCTAGGTGCAGTATTGGTGGGCTGTGCTAAAGAATACAATGACCTGCTGCAAATGATGCTGAATGGCTTAGAAGTTCCAGAAAGCCCAGAAAGCCTAATCATGCCTGGCTATGCACAATCTGCAGGTAAATCGGGCGGAAGCGGTGTCGATCTGCTGCCAGACAGCGCAACGATTTGTTCATGTAACAACGTCTCTAAAGCAGATATTTGTTCAGCCATTGCTGACGGATCGACTTCTTTAGGCGCATTGAAAAAATGTACTAAAGCTGCAACAGCTTGCGGCGGCTGTGCGCCATTAGTCACTCAAGTACTTAAATCGGAGCTTCAGCGTCAAGGTGTAACTGTAAATAACCATTTATGTGAACACTTTGCTTATTCACGCCAAGAGCTCTATCACTTGGTACGTGTGAACGAAATCAAAACCTTTGATGACCTGATTCAACAGCATGGCCATGGTTTAGGCTGTGATATCTGTAAACCGACGGCAGCCAATATCCTAGCGTCATGCTGGAATGACTTTGTACTTAAACCAAGCCATGCGGGCTTGCAAGACAGTAATGACTACTACCTCGGCAATATTCAAAAAGACGGTTCATATTCAGTAGTACCTCGTATGGCTGGCGGTGAAGTTACTCCGGACGGATTAATTGCCGTGGGTCAAATTGCCAAAGAATATGGTCTATATACCAAACTTACAGGCGGTCAGCGTGTTGATATGTTTGGTGCACAAGTGCATCAACTACCTGAAATCTGGGAAAAATTGATTGCTGCTGGTTTTGAGTCTGGTCATGCATACGGTAAATCATTGCGTACAGTGAAATCATGTGTCGGCAGTACTTGGTGCCGCTATGGCGTAGACGACTCTGTGGGTTTGGCGATTTTCCTAGAAAACCGCTACAAAGGCCTTCGCTCACCGCACAAACTGAAAATGGCTGTGTCGGGCTGTACCCGTGAATGTGCTGAAGCGCAAAGTAAAGATGTTGGCGTGATTGCGACTGAAAAAGGCTGGAACCTTTATGTATGCGGCAACGGCGGTATGAAGCCGCGTCACGCAGAGCTTTTGGCATCAGACTTAAATACGCAAACATTGATCAAATACATTGACCGTTTCTTTATGTTCTACATTCAAACAGCAGACCGTTTGCAGCGTACTTCTGTATGGCGCGACAACATGGAAGGCGGTTTAGATTACCTGAAAGATGTCGTTGTGAATGATTCGCTTGGCGTAGCTGCTGAACTTGAACGCCGTATGAGCCATGTTGTGGGTACATATCAAGATGAATGGCGTACTGCTGTAGAAGATCCTGAAGTACGTAAACGCTTTGTGACTTTCGTGAATGCAAAAGCAGAACAGCAAAATGATCCGCATATTCAGTTTGCATCCGTTCGCGGTCAAATCAGACCCAAAACAGAAGCTGAACGCGATACGACACGCATTCCAGTGGTTGAAGCTTAAGAGAATAACGAATTTAAAACTTCTTTTATTTGATTTACATCCTTATTCGGTTTCTCGCTAAGGCGAAAATGAAAAGATAGTGATCTAAAAGAAGTTTAAAAAGGATCAAGAATATGACAATTTTAAAAGAAATAAATGATTTAGACTGGTTTGATGTTTGTGCATTAGATGATATTACGCCAAATACAGGTGTGGGCGCACTGATTGAAAATCAGCAAATTGCGATATTCCGTGTCGGTGAAGAAAAGCGGGTTTATGCGCTCAGCAATCAGGACCCATTTAGCCAAGCCTATGTTATGTCCCGCGGTATTATTGGTGACTTGCAGGGTGAGCGTGTTGTGGCATCACCCATTTATAAACAGCATTTCAGCCTTGCTACTGGACGCTGCTTAGAAGATAAAGACCAAAAACTCTTGGTTTTTCCAAGCAAAATTGAAAATGGCCGTGTGCTGATTAGTCCAACTGCTCAAAAAACCTATATTACCAATAACGCGCCATCGTCTGAGTTGATGAAACTGGTTTTGGTCGGCAATGGCTTAGCAGGTATGCGTTGCTTAGAAGATCTGCTGGATATGGCACCAGAGCGTTATGAAATTACGGTCATTGGTGAAGAACCTTGGGGTAATTACAACCGAATTATGCTTTCACCTGTGCTTTCAGGTGATAAAACCATTGAAGATATCATGCTGCATTCACATGCTTGGTATAAAGACAAAAATATCCGTTTTGTAGCAGGTGATGCGGCGGTACGCATAGACCGTCCGCGCAAGCAGGTATACACAGAAAAAGGCTTGGTCATCGATTATGACCGTCTGATTTTAGCGACAGGTTCTAAGCCATTTATTCCGCCTATACCGGGAACTGACTTAAAAGGTGTTCTCAGCTTCCGTGATATTTATGATGTAAACCGCATGCTGGATTACTGTAAATCTAAGCAAAATGCAGTGGTGATTGGCGGCGGTTTACTTGGCCTAGAGGCTGCGTATGGCCTGAAACAGCGTGGCATGAATGTCACAGTACTGCATTTGATGGATCGTATTATGGACCGTCAGTTAGATGAAAAAGCCAGCTTAATGCTCAATCATGCGATTGAACAAAAAGGTATAAAAATCATGACCGCAGCAAATACCCAAGAGTTGATGGGTGAAGATGGCCATGTGAAGCAGCTGCGTTTGCAAGACGGTACTGTTTTAGATGCAGATCTTGTGGTTTTTGCGGTGGGTATTCGTCCGAATATTGAGCTTGCGCAAAGTGCAGGACTGCGCTGCGGCCGCGGTGTCATGGTGAATGACACCATGCAAACTTTTGATCCGAGTATTTATGCGGTGGGTGAATGTATTGAACACCGAAGCCAAACTTTCGGTTTAGTTGAACCGCTTTGGGGACAGGCATTCATTTGTGCATCGCATTTGGCCGAACATGGCAGCTTAACCTTCAAAGCGCCTACGGTTCCGACGCAGTTAAAAGTCAGCGGCTGTGATGTTTTTTCTGCAGGCAACTTTGAACCGTTGGATGATTTTGAAGACATTATTTTGAATGATGAAAAACGCCAAATCTATAAACGCATTATTATTCAAAAAGATAGAGTGATTGGCGCTGTGCTGTTTGGCGATACTGAAGACGGTGCATGGTATGCAGAATTGATTTCAGATCAAACTCCAATTTCAAGCATCCGAAACAAATTGCTGTTTGGTAAGGATTTTGCATTAAAGAAAGCAGGGTAACGGAATCGCCCTGATAAAAAAAGATACAAGATTTAAATCGTCATTGGATACGCGATAACGTCATCCGCTGTTGTTTAAGGCAGGATTGCAGATGAATAGTCATGTATTTGCAATACATCTGTTAGAAGCCGGTAGTGGACGAGTTCAGCGGATGACAATGGTTTTGCCTACTTTTCCCGAAAGAAAAGTAGGTCGAACCGAATGTTGACCTTTAAATATAAACGTAAATGAAAAGACACCGATTCGAGCGTGTTAAGTGTTTAAAAAAGTTTGGAAAAGGAGCCAGCAGAAGTGAATAGCATCCCAATAGTGGAACTGCATAGCTCCACAGAAAATAAAATTAAAACAACGCAAACCACTTGTCCATACTGCGGTGTCGGTTGCGGCGTGAGCGCAACAGTTGAACAGACAGCTTTAGGGCAAAAAGTGAGCGTAACTGGCGATGCGAACCATCCATCAAACTATGGCAAGCTGTGCATTAAAGGCAGTAACTTAGCCGATACGATGGGATTAGAAACACGTGTTTTACAGCCGATGCTTGGGCGTCAAACATCACCATTTCATACTCGTCAGGCTACAGATTGGAACACAGCAACAGCACTGATTGCCGAAAAATTTCAGCAATGTATAGATCTTTACGGACGTGAAAGCATCGCTTTTTATGTGTCGGGCCAACTGCTGACGGAGGATTACTATGCCGTTAACAAATTTGTCAAAGGCTATTTAGGTACTGCAAATATTGACACCAATTCACGGCTTTGCATGTCATCGGCTGTGGCGGCACATAAGCGTGCATTTGGTGAAGACCTTGTACCAGCTAGCTATGAAGACTTTGAACATACAGATATGGTGGTGTTGGTCGGTTCAAATACGGCGTGGTGCCATCCCGTGCTGTATCAACGCATTATGAAAGCCAAAGAAGAACGTGATTTGTTCGTGGTGGTCATTGATCCGCGCTTTACCAGTACCTGTGAGGCTGCAGATTTGCATTTGCCGATTTTACCGGGGCAAGATGTCGCACTGTTCAATGGTTTGCTGCAGTATTTAGTACAAAATAATCATAGTGATGTAGATTTTATCGCCAAACATACTCAAGGTTTGGCGCAAGCGCTGGAGCAAAGTACAACAGAAGCTTCTATGACAGCAGTTGCTGAGCGTACAGGTATTTCTTTAGAAAAATTACAGCTATTTTTTGAAAAATTTGCGCAAACTGACAAAGTTATGACGCTATTTTCGATGGGGGTTAATCAGTCTTCGCGCGGTGTAGACAAAGCCAACAGTATTATTAACTGCCATCTGCTGACTGGCAAAATCGGAAAATTAGGCGCAGCGCCATTTTCTATGACAGGTCAACCAAACGCGATGGGCGGCCGCGAGGTTGGCGGTTTAGCCAATATGCTGGCTGCGCACTTAGATGTCGATAACACGGCGCATCAGGCATTAGTACAAGCGTTTTGGCAAAGTCCATTTATTGCCAATAAAGCGGGATTAAAAGCGGTTGATCTGTTTCAGGCGGTCGAAAGCGGGAAAATCAAAGCCATTTGGATTATGGCTACTAATCCTGTAGTTAGCTTGCCAGATGCAGATCAAGTCAAACGTGCTTTAGAACAATGCGAGTTTGTAGTGGTGTCGGATATTTGCAAAGACACAGACACAGCAATATATGCAGATGTGCTTTTACCTGCATTGGGCTGGGGTGAAAAAGACGGAACCGTTACCAATTCTGAACGCCGTATTTCACGTCAAACTGCTTTTTTAGATGCGCCGGGTGAAGCCAGAGCAGACTGGTGGTCTATTGCACAAGTTGCGAAAAAGATGGGTTATAGCGGTTTTGACTACAGCAGCAGCTATGACATATTTATTGAACATGCAAAATTATCTGCTTATCAAAATGCGCCTTTAGATCAACGTGATACCACTGAGTCTTTTCGCTACTTTAACTTGCAGGGTTTAAGTAAGTTATCTGCACAAGATTATGCTGAATTAAAGCCCGTGCAATGGCCAGTTTGGCAGTTAGATCAGAGCGCTGATGCAGTCAGCCGTTTGTTTGCAGCAGGCCAATTCAGCCATGCCGATGCCAAAGCTAAGTTTGTAGCAACAACCGCTATTGACCCTTTGAACAAGATTTGCGGCGAATATCCGCTGGTTTTAAATACTGGCCGTATCCGTGATCAATGGCACACCATGAGCCGTACGGGTTTATCTGCAAACTTGAGTACACATATCGCCGAACCATTTTGTGAAATACACCCGCAAGATGCACTGAAGTTTGGTGTTAAAGATGGTGAACTGGTTGAGGTGAAATCTAACTGGGGCTTATGTATTTTACGTGCACAGGTCAGCAGTAAAATTCGACGCGGTCAAATTTTTGCGCCAATTCATTGGAATGACCAAGTCGCATCGGATGCGCGTATTGGCAAAGTGGTGAATCCTGTGGTCGATGCACTATCTGGTGAGCCTGAATTTAAACATACACCTGTATTTGTACAGCCGTTTTATACACAGTGGCAAGGTGTACTGTATGTACGTGACGGCTTTGAGCAAATGGTGCAAAACACCATTCACAACACGGTGTGGTGGACCAAAATTAAAACAGCGAAAGCGACACGTTTTGAGTTGGCAGATCGTAAAAAATTTAGAAACACGGTTCAGCAGCTGAAAACATTACTGCCATTTACCGATGAAAGCTTTGAATGGCTGAATTTGGAAGATCAAACTGCCGATTTGAGTCATACCGTGGTGCTGCAAGATGGGCATTTAATTGCCAGTCTATATATTGCGCAACGCTCTATGCTGCCAGACCGTGATTGGATTGCTGGCATGTTTAAGCGTGAACGACTAAGCGCAATGCACCGCAAAGCGCTGCTTGCAGGTCAGCCGATGAACATGACCAACAGTGCAGGTCCGCTGGTGTGCAGCTGCTTTAAAGTCGGTAAAAATACCATTATCGAAACCATTAAAGAAAAGAATATTAGCCATGAAAAACAAGTCACAGCATGTTTAAAAGCCGGCGGTAATTGCGGTTCGTGCTTAGCAGAAATACGGGGTTTGATTAAAGCCTGTCAGACGGAGTACGCAGAATGATGAAGAAAATCACCAAATCAGTAGGCTATCCAGAAACAGACTTGGTTATTTTGGCGGGTGGTCAGGCCCGCAGAATGAACGGAATGAATAAAGTGCTGCAAAAATTTGATAATGAAATTCAGCTGATTAAGATCCATCAGCAGTTGAAATCACGGGTTGAAAATGTCTGGATCAACAGCCATCGTGACCATTCGATTTATAAACGGCTCATTCCCTCGATCCGCTTTTATCAAGATGATGAAGCCGGATTTTTAGGGCCATTGATAGGGATGAAAAGCGCGTGGTCACATGTTGAGTCTGATTATGTTTTGTTTGTCCCGTGCGATGTGACCTATATCCCGAAGAAAGTGCTTTCGAGATTGCATCAGGCCATGCAGCGGGATCCCTTGTGTGAAGTAGCTGTAGTGGAAATTAATGGCAAAGCGCTGTATCCATTTTGTTTGCTGAAACGAAGCAGTCTCACAATGCTGCAGGTGCATCTTGATCAAAAACAGCGCAGTTTGAAGGGGTGTTTTAGTAAAATGCACATGCAAGTTGCACGTTTTCAAAATAATGCACTCTTTTTTCACAGCATTAACTCTCTAGATGAGCTGCAGCAGCACCGTCAGCTGAATTTTCTCTAAAAGCTGTACCTTTTGCGGAGCTTTCATTTCAAATAATGAGCCTAATGTGCTGTTTTTGAACCCAGAGAGAAAATCTACAGCCAATATGAAGCTTTTGAGCATGATATCTAGAGATAAAACAGACTGCTTTTATACCTTAGATAATGGGCTTAACGGCAATTTATATTTTTAATTGCTATTAGTTATTTATAAGTTATTGATTTTGTGTGTCAAAAAAACAAACCAAATCCTCTAAAATAAATATT
Source organism: Acinetobacter sp. YH12144 (assembly GCF_013418345.1). Lineage (NCBI taxonomy): Bacteria > Pseudomonadati > Pseudomonadota > Gammaproteobacteria > Moraxellales > Moraxellaceae > Acinetobacter > Acinetobacter sp. YH12144. The sequence goes on from NZ_VPCD01000025.1 coordinate 24,668, forward strand.
CAAAAAAGCGCAAAGTTGGAACACTTATTGCAATTTTTACTGCAAGAAAAGAGGGCGCAAAATTTGTACTGAGCTAAGACAGGGCAAATGACAGCACCATGGAAGATAAACATGAACAGCATGACACAATTACAGCCAGCGACCATTTTTAAGGATCAGTTTGGCCGTGAAAAACGCAAATTGCGCATTTCAGTGACAGACCGCTGTAATTTTAAATGTGTCTATTGTATGCCTGAACATCCTGAATGGATGAAAAAACATAATCTTCTTAGTTTTGAATCACTTTACAATTTTTGTGAGTTTATGGTGCTGCGCGGGATTGATCAGATCCGGATCACGGGCGGCGAACCTCTCATGCGTCAAGGCGTTGTGCATTTTATTCAACAGCTGCAGCAGTTGAGAAAGCTAGGCCTTAAACGTATTTCCATGACCACCAATGCGCATTACCTGAAGCAATATGCACACGCCCTAAAACAAGCAGGACTAGACGGCATAAATATCAGCTTAGACAGTTTGGATGAAGCGCAATTTTTCCAGCTGACACAAAAACAATTACAGCCTGTATTAGACGGGATTGAAGCAGCTCAGCAAGCGGGCTTTGAAATCAAAATCAATTCCGTGTTAATCAAAGGTCTAAATGAACGGCAAATCATTCCATTAACAAAATGGGCGCTGCAACAAGGTTTCGAACTGCGGTTTATCGAGTTTATGCCGTTGGATGGCGATCAAAACTGGTCTAAAGCTGCGGTTGTTACCGAACAAGACATACTGGATAAATTAAAGACTGTTTTTGAAGTGCAAACACTGCACGGTCAAGGTGCGTCACCAGCCAGATCATACTTAATCAACGGCTTGCCTATAGGTATTATTTCAACCATCAGCAATTCTTTTTGCGGCAGCTGCGACCGTTTGAGACTGAATGCGCAAGGCGAGTTTTTTAACTGCCTGTTTGCCCGAAAAGGTTTAAATCTCAGCCATGAAATTCAGCAGCTGAAAAGCAGTAAAACAACAGAGTTAATGCCGCTCGATGCAATGGCTTTGCAGCAAAAATTAGGCGGTTACATTTGGCAGAAGGAACAAGGCTTTCATGCCATAACTACCCAATCCAGCCCATCTAGAAAAATCAGCATGCATATGATTGGAGGTTAAAGATGACTCATATCACCATCAAAATAGAATCTTTTGGCGCTATTGAACGCCTGCTGCCAGAGAATTTGAGTCTGACTTGCTTCGCACAGCAGTCGATTGCAGAGGTTTTGCAGCAAGTTACAGATCAATTTCCGGAGTCGTTCAGCATGCTTGAACGCTGCGCCTGCGCTATGGGAGAAGACATTGTGCCAAGGCAAACCGCATTGATGCACGACGATTTAATTAAGATTTCACACTGTTTATTTTGATTTATGCTGTTCGAGCGTGTGTTTTCTAAATTTGCCACGATAAGGGTGTGATCCATAGGGGCTGTAAACCCAGCTTTAACTAAAAGGGCAGTGGCTTTTTCAGTTTTTTGAATGGAACTTAATTCTGTTGAGTACACCCGTTGCATCGAACGGCAAGCTAAATACTGCGTATAGTAATCCGCCATCTCAGCTGCCAGAGAAATCTGCATGCTGTGCATATCTGCAGTACGCGCTTGTAAACGTGCAAGTGCTGCATCACTTTGATTTCGATACTTTCCCCATAAATCAATTTCCCAACTGGCATCTAAGCCAATCGAGTTTTGATTAGATTGACCACTCGCATCTTTAACACGGCTGACAGAGCCATTTCCAGACAATGTAGGGTATAAGCTGGCACGTTGCGTGGTTAAATTTGCACGGGCAGCGTCAATATTGGCTAAAGCCTTGACTAAACTTTGGTTGTTTTCAAGAGTGGTACGAATCAATTGTGTTAAAGCAATATCATGAAATGATTGCCAAAATTGGGTTAACTCAACACTGTTTGAAGTTGGATCTGGTGATGAATTCCACTGAGCTGATACTTTTGCAGCGGGCGCTTGGTAGCTTCCCGAAGCAATACATCCATGCAGTAAAGGAAATAAAATCATCAGACAGCCAAACTTGGTCTGACTTGAAATATTCAAAATAGCACCAATAACTAAACTAGACGGTTTAGTTTAGTTTGACAGTTTAACACTGTCAAACTTAGACTACGCTATGAAATTACTTAAGGGGTGGCTGAATGGCTAGAGCAAAGAGTGAAATAACCAAGCAAAAAATTTTAAAAGCTGCTTTATCTGCTTTTAAAAAACAAGGTTATAGCTCGACCAGCATGGATATGATCCGTGATGAATCTGGTGTATCCAAAGCCACACTTTATAACTATTTTCCATCTAAAGAAGAATTATTTTTAGAAGTTATGATGTATGAAATGGTACAGCAGCATGGCGTGCCAGAATTTGATTTATTTGAAAAATACGAACTAACAGTTGCATTAAAAATTTTAGCAAAACAAATGATTACTGTAGCTTATTCAAAAAATATTATTGCTACGCGTCGTATGCTTGTGGCAAATGCATCGCATAAAAATCTAGGACAGCTGTGTTATGAAAAAGGACCCAAGCGTGGTGAACGCATGATGTGCGATGTTTTTCAAAAAGCGATGGATGATGGTATTTTGATGAAAGCTGAACCACGCGTTGTAGAGGCACATTTTCGTGCATTAGTGGATTCAGAATTTAGTCAAATTTTTACATTTAGTTTAGAGAATAAAATTACTGAAGAATGGATTAAGGCGGCAACGGAAAGAGCAGTTGATGTTTTAATGCGTGCATATCAAATTTAAATTATATTTTTTCTCTTCATTTCGATGAAGATGTATGGCGTTAGCTCAGCAATATTAAATTAATGACGTTGGGCTAATTTTTTGAGCACAATGTGCTGAAGCTAAGTAATAGGTGTTTATTCCTCAGAATTAAATAATATTCTATTTAACATAATATATATTATACGAAATGCCTCTGTAACTCCAAAATAGAAATGTCCGGTTTCTCCAAAGTAAAAATGTCCGCTTTTAGAATATGCACTTCTGCAATTTCCTTAGCGGACGGTTTGATATGTTGGTGTCTATGTCGGATAAAGAACTTAAACGATTGTCGGTCTTGCAGGAAACCTGCGATCAACGCATAACTCAATCCCATGCTGCTCAGCTACTTCATATTTCAGAACGTCAGATCAGACGCTTACTGCAGAAATACAAAGCCCAAGGTCCAGTTGCATTAGCCCATGCCGGTCGTGGCCAAATCAGCAATTCTAAACTTCCTGAAGAAATCAGACTCAAGTGCCTCAATATTGTTTCAGATCAACTTTATGGTTTCGGACCCACTTTAGCGCATGAAAAGCTCACTACCGTACATGGATTCGATCTTTCAGTAGAAACCCTGCGTTCTTGGATGATTGCAGCCGATTTATGGATCCCTCGCTGCAAGCGCCTGAAACGCCCATATCAGCCTCGATATAACCGAGATTGTTATGGTGAACTGGTACAAATCGATGGCTCACACCATGACTGGTTTGAAGGAAGAGCCGCTAAATGCTGTCTGCTAGTCTTTATCGATGATGCCACAGGCAAATTGCAGCATTTACGCTTCTGTGAATCAGAATCAGCCTTTGACTATATGATTTCGACACGCTTGTATGTTGAACAGCATGGTAAGCCTTTAGCGTTTTACAGCGACAAACATTCAGTCTTTAGAGTGAATCAAAGCAGCAAGAAAGACACCAAGATTACCCAGTTTGGACGTGTACTCAGCACCCTGAATATCGATATCATCTTCGCCAATTCACCGCAGGCCAAAGGCCGTGTAGAACGGGCCAACAGAACCCTTCAGGACCGTCTGATCAAGGAGATGCGCCTGAAAGGCATCTGTTCGATTGAGCAAGCGAATGCCTGGCTACCCTGCTTCATTGAGCAGTTCAATCAGAAGTTCGCCAAGATGGCTTTTAATCCTAAGAATCTACATCGGCCTATCACTGAAACAGCCGAAGAGTTAGATGATATTTTTACTTGGCGTGAACCCCGCAGAGTCACGAATAGCCTGACGATTACTTATGATAAATGCGTATATCTCTTGGAAAACACCGAAGAAAATCAGAGGTTGATCGGTAAGTATCTTGAGTTCCTGGAATACCCGGATGGTACTGTAGCCATCATGCATAATAGCCGAAAGATCAATTACAGCCTCTTCGATAAATTAAGTCAGCTGAATCAGCGAGAGATCGTTGAGAATAAACGGTTGAGTGCTGTTCTGAATCATATCCAACAACAGCATGAAGAACTGGAACAACAAAACAAACGCAATCGTTCTCAAAAGATGCCAAGTAGACGTGCACAGAAAACAGCGATTGAACAACGAAATCTGAATCCTGTGCTTGACTTGGAAATGCCTGTATAGGACATTTCTATTTGGTTTTAAGGTAGGACATTTCTACTTGGGAATAACAAGTATAATTAAGACTTTGATATTTAATATTTTTTAATTTATTGGTGCTTAAATCTTTCATTTGTGTAACAAACTTGATTTGTTGCTCTTACACATCAAACATATTTTGTGCCGCCAAGATCCTACGCAATACTGACAATATTATTTGTCCTGCTACAATCCTCAGACAAGAAAAAAGCCATAACAACGATTGCTATGGCTAATTCACATTAATTTCTATATTTAAATCAGCCTACTGTTTACCTGATTTTTGATTTATGAAGATTTAATTTCTTTACTGCTAAATGCTTTTGTTTTTTGCTCTATTTGATCCGGCTTTAAAAATGACGACGCAATAATCGCAATCACTGCAAAGCCTGAAATATAGGCAATAATTAAATTGGGGCTTCCATCACCAATACTCAACAATTTCGTCGCGATTAATGGAGCTAAACCACCACCTAGCACGCCTGCAAATTGAACTGAGATTGAAATACCGCTATAACGTATTTCTGCTGGAAATTGGCGTGAAAATAACTGTGACTGCGGCGCATACATCAAAGGAAAAACTACGCCAATACCAATCACAATGGCCGTCCAAACCAATACAGGATCCTTGGTATTTAACATTGCAAAAAATGGATAGCTGTATAAAGCCAGTACGCATAAACCAAATCTGAACATGTTTTTTTGCCCAACTTTATCAGACAAATGTCCAAAAATTGGCGTAATAACCATGATGACTGCAGCACCACAAATCGTTGCAAACAAGATATCTTGCCTAGGAATATTTAGCTGTGTGGTGGTATAGGCTAAAGCAAATGTCGATGCCAAATAGAACCAAGCATTTTCAGCAGCACGAGATAAAATAATCGTAATCAACTGCTTAGGATGATTTTTAAACACTTGTTTTGCTGGAACTTTAATTGTTTCGGTTTGAGCTTTAACTTTTTCAAAGTCTGGAGACTCAGGCACCTTTACGCGAATATACCAACCTACAGCCAGTAAAATAATGCTGGCTAAAAATGGTAGACGCCAACCCCAGCTAAAAAGTGCTTCTTCAGGCAACATTGAGACTAAACCTAAAGCCACCGAAGCGAGCAATAAACCACCACCTGTACTGGCTTGCGGTAAACTTCCCCAAAAGCCTTTTTTACCCGCTGGCGCATGTTCTACCGCCATGAGGACTGCTCCGCCCCATTCTCCACCCATGGCCATGCCCTGTATAAATCTTAAAATAATTAAACAGACCGTTGCCCAATAACCAATGGTTTCAAAAGTCGGTAACAACCCAATCATAACCGTTGGAATACCCATCAACATTAGTGTGACCAATAACATTGATTTACGACCAATTTTATCGCCAAAATGGCCAAAAACAATGCCACCAAGTGGTCGACCAATAAAGCCTACAGCATAGGTAGCAAATGCTGCCAATACGCCAGTTAAGGGATCAAGATTTGGGAAAAAAAGTCGATTGAAAATGAGTGCTGCGGCAGCACCATAGATAAAAAAGTCATACCATTCGATGGTTGTACCCACCATGCTGGAAATACCCGCTAAACGATGCGAGGACTTAGCTGGTGGAGCTGTGTTTCCCTGTACATTTTGCATTGTTATCTTCCTTATTCTGCAAGATATTTCTACGTTGCATTTTCACGATGCTTGATTTGTATGATGATTTTCTTCATGAAAATCAATATTTTTAGATCTTATATGTGTTTAATTTACGCTGAGTCACTGGTTCATATCGAACATAAAATCAAATATGAATATTGACCAAGGGTTTGAACCGTTAAAAATATAAACCTACTGATTAAATAGATATTTCCTCCATTATTTTGTCTAAAGTCGGACTAGACTGTTGCCACTTTGGCTGTTTGTCTTTATCCACAATTAATGCACGCACACCTTCGACAATATCGCCATGTTGAAACCAAACGTCTTGTAAATGTCGTTCAATTTGCATGCATTGCTTTAGTGAAAGACCTCGACCTAAATGTTGGAGTTGCAAACTGATCCTTTTCGCGATTGGAGATCGTTGTTCCAAGGTATTGCGTATTTTTAACGCCCACGCTTGAGCATCATTATGCTGTTCATTTTCAAGACTATTTTCAATGGCATCAATGCTCTCAAAACCAAAATGCTTACGAATTAAATCTGCATTTTGACTAAGTTCACTTTCCGCTGGTCGAGTAATATATTTCGCAATCAATTGTTCAATATTTTCTTTGCTGAGATGCTTGGAATTTCTTAAATCTTCTTCTAATTGAACAAGTTGCTCACTCGGAACATGGTAGTCAATCAAATCTAGATACAACGCATCGCTAGCACTGATTTGATCGCCCGTAGTTGCCATGTACACACCAATATCATCTAAACGGGATAAAAAGTGTGTCGCAGCCACATCTGGGAAAAATCCAATGGCAGTTTCAGGCATGGCAAATCTAGACTTTTCGCTGCTGACAAGCACATGACATGCTTGGGCTAAGCCAAATCCACCGCCAAGTACATAGCCATCAAGTATGACAATAATGGGTTTTTCATACGCACGAATGGTATTCAGCATTTCATACTCAGCTTGAAAATAAGCTTGATGATCTTCTTTACCATTCATATAACTATCATAGAGATAGCGAATATCTCCACCTGCACAAAATGCTTTGGGACTATTTGAGCGAATAAGTACGGCATGAATATTGGTTTGATCAGCCCATAGTGCTAATTGCTGTTGAATCCCTTGGATCATTTCTAAAGACAAGGCATTTAAACTTGCCACGCGATCTAAACTGATTTGGCCTAAATGTCCATGTTCTTCAATCATTAAGTTATTTGTACTCATATCCATATCATCCTTTTTTATTTTTAATTGTCTTTAAAATTGGCTTGGCGCTTTTCAACAAATGCTTGCATGCCTTCTTTTTGGTCTTGAGTTGCAAAAATCGAATGGAATGTTCTGCGTTCAAAACGCAAACCTTCTTGCAAACTGACTTCAAATGCACGGTTAATTGACTCTTTGATCATCATGGTTGCCACCACAGATTTTTCGGCTATTTTTTTAGCAGCATTTAAGGTCTTTTCGACTAACTCCTCTTTAGGGAAGACTTGCGCAACTAAACCACTCTGCTCTGCTTCTACTGCGCCCATTTGTCTCGCAGTCAGACACATTTCCATGGCTTTGGCCTTACCTATAGCAAGCGTTAAGCGCTGTGTCCCACCTATCCCGGGAATTACTCCCAAAGTCACTTCTGGTAAACCGAATTTTGCATTATCGGCACAGTAAATAAAGTCACACATGAGCGCTAACTCACAGCCTCCACCTAACGCATAACCACTGACAGCTGCGATTAGAGGTTTACGGCGCTGAGCAATTCGATCTGCCAGATGAAAAAAATCATCCAAATAAATATTTGGAAAACTCAGTTCAGCCATTTCTTTAATATCTGCACCAGCGGCAAAGGCTTTTTCTGAACCTGTAATAACCATACAGCCAATGGAAGAATCTCTGTCTAAATCATCTAAGGCCAAATTAAGGTCTTGAATTAATGTGCTATTTAACGCATTTAAGGCCTGAGGACGATTTAAAGTAATGAGTCCAACACCCTTGTTCTTTTCGAGTAGAATCGTTTCAAATTGCATGTAATATCCCTATATTTGTTCAATATTTATAAGTAGGCTTCGTCTGAAGCCTTGTCGTTTTAAATGTCTTAATGACCACGTTATAAGCTGCGAGCAATCACTAAACGTTGGATATCACTTGTGCCTTCATAGATTTGGCAAATACGTGCATCACGATAAATACGCTCTATAGGGAAATCTTTGAGATAGCCATAACCTCCAAAGACTTGTAATGCTGCGGAGCAAACTCGTTCTGCCATTTCAGATGAAAAAAGCTTGGCCATAGACGCTTCATTTAAGCAAGGTTGTCCTGCTTCTTTTAAACGTGCCGCGTGATAGACCAATTGGCGTGCAGCTTCTATTTCTGTTGCCATACTTGCCAATCGGAACGCAACAGCCTGATGTTCAAAGATCGGCTTTCCAAAAGTAATACGCTCTTTGGCATATCGGGTTGCTTCTTCTAATGCTGCACGTGCAAGACCGACTGCTTGCGCTGCTATACCAATACGACCGCCTTCTAGATTTGATAAGGCGATTTTCAAACCTTCACCTTCTTTTCCTAACATTAGGCTTTCATGCACACGCACGTCTGTGAGTGCGATTTGGCAGGTATCGGAAGCATGTAACCCAAGCTTTTCTTCAGTACGAATCACTTCATAACCAGGTGTTTCTCTTGGGACAATAAAAGCACTCATGCCTTTTTTCCCTGCACTTGGGTCAGTCACAGCAAAGACAATAATGACCCCTGCATTATGACCAGAGGTAATAAACTGCTTAGCACCATTAATCACCCATTCATTGCCATCTTTTACTGCACGAGTTTTAATGGCAGCAGCATCTGAACCTGTATGCGGCTCAGTTAATGCAAATGCACCGATCATTTTGCCTTGGGCTAAAGGCACTAAATATTTCTGCTTTTGTTCTTCTGTACCAAATTTAGCAATAGGAACACAGCCTACCGAGTTATGTACACTCATAATGGTTGAGGTTGCCCCATCGGCCGCGGCAATCTCTTCTAAAGCCATAACATAGGCAAGATTACCTGTATCTGAACCACCCCATTCATCTGATACCAGCATGCCCAATAAACCCAGTTCACCCATCTGTGCTAAAGCCGCTTTGGGAAAGGTACCGTGTTTATCCCATTCGGCCGCTTGAGGTTTAATTTGTTCCTGTGCGAAACTGCGTGCCATGTCCTGAATTAATAATTGTTCTTCGGTAAATTGCATCTTATCTTCCTGTACATCAATCAATTGCTTTCATCCACTTTGAAAATGATTGGAACTGAATGAAAGCTTGATTCCTGATCCTGATTGTTCGGCATTAATTAAGGGTTAATCGTTGCGTCTTTTAACTTGCATGCTGCGTAGATTGTTTTGCAATCTCTTGATTTCTTAATAAGAAACGCTGAATTTTTCCACTTGGAGTCTTCGGCAGTTCTTGAACAAACTCCACCAATCGTGGATAAGCATGTGCGGATAAGCGCTTTTTCACAAATTGCCCTAGCTGCTCTGCTAATTCTTTGGACGCTGTGACATGCTCAGCTAAAATTACAAAAGCTTTTACGATTTCTGTCCGATCTGGATCAGGCACACCAATGACCGCAGCTTCAATCACTGCATCATGCTCAAGTAAAGCGCTTTCTACATCGAATGGCCCGATACGATAACCTGATGTGGTAATCACATCATCATTACGACCAACGAAGCTCATACTGCCATCTGCGTGTAATTCTGCGGTATCACCCGTGAGGTAATAATGCTTTACAAAGGGTGACTTACGACTTTCTTTATAGCCACCAAACCACATCATCGGTGATTGACTAATATCGACAGCCAGTACTCCTGGCGTTCCTGCAGCTAGCTCTTGCCCTTGTTCATCAACAACCGCCACGCGATATCCCGGACTGGCATAACCTGCGACACCTGCGCGAATATCATGTTGTAAACCATGGTGATTACACACCACCATACCAACTTCAGTCTGACCATAATGGTCAAAGATCGGTGCATCGAGGACTTGTTTAAACCAACGGAACACTTCAGGGTTAAGCGGCTCTCCAGCACTACTCACGACTCTAAATTTCCCTTTGAGTTTTGCCATTTGTTCAGGATCAGCCGCCATCATCATTCGATACGCTGTCGGTGCGCCTGCAAGGTTCGTCACCTTGTAGTCATCTACGATCTGACACAAACTATCAATGCTAAAACCACCTTCGTAAAAGAGTGTTGCATGTCCAAGTAAAAGTGGCCCAGTGATTCCATAATACAAACCATAAGCCCAACCCGGATCGGCAATATTCCAAAACGAATCATCTTCACGTAGCCCTACCGCATTTTTCATATATTGACCAAAAGCGATCAAAGCTTTAAGCGGGACTTCTAAGGGCTTTGCAGGACCTGTAGTACCTGAAGTAAACATCAAAAGAAATGGATCATTGATGCTCTGTAGGACAATTTCACAATCTGTAGACTGTGCGTTTACTTCATCCCAAAAGTTTAAATCTCCCTGTTGAATTCCTTGACCCGCTCGAACTGCAACAGTAACGATTTGGGGACAATGTGCAACTTCATCTAATTTACTGCGATTACCAACATCGCTAATCACCAATTTGCTTTGTGCAAGGTGTAAACGATGTTCAATGGCTTTGGGGCCAAAGGCGGTAAATAGCGGTTGATATACAGCACCTATTCGCCAAGCCCCTAAAATCACCACAAGTAATTCAACTGTACGGGGTAATAAACCCGATACACGATCACCTTTTTGCACACCCTGTGACTTTAAAAAATTGGCAAATTGGCTCGACCACTGTTGCAGCTCTGCAAAGGTATACTGTTCTTTCCGCCCATCTTTACCTTGCCAATACAGTGCGACCTTATTTTGATCAATCGCATGACGGTCGCAGCATTCATAACATGCATTTAATTGCTCTAAAGAGCCTGATAACATTTCTTTGGCAGCATGATTTAAGTCAAATGCCTTAGCAACATCTTGATAATTCGACATCTTCTCTACCTCAGTCTCAATTTATTGTTATTCCGACACGAGTGTTTGTATTGTTAGCCATCCCTAGGCCTGATTGGTGTTCAATGCGATTATTCAGCATCCTTAGGTAAATATTGCTGCACGATGCTTGAAAAATCTAAGTGTGCATTACCTTGTAAACACAGCTGTTGATACATCTGCTGAACCAGTCCGCCTAAAATAATCGGCTGTTTGACTTGTCCTGCGGCTTCTACAGCTAATCCTAGATCTTTCAACATCAACTGCGTTGCAAAACCATCGGTATAGCCACGTCCCGCAGGTGCATTTGCTGAGATACCCGGCCATGGATTACATACATCCGAACTCCAGCAACGTCCGCTCGAACTATTCACCACACCTGCTAAGGCTTGAGGATCAATCCCTAGACGCGCACCGAGCGCCATACCTTCAGCAACGGCTGCCATGGAAATACCAAGAATCAAGTTATTGCAAATTTTCGCAATTTGACCTGCACCCACATCACCACAATGCACAATGTTTTTACCCATGTGGCCCAATACCGCTTTGGTTTTTTCAAAGGTTTGATCATCCGAACCGACCATAAAGGTTAATGTACCTGCCTGAGCACCAATAGTTCCGCCTGAAACAGGTGCATCACAGATTTTTATCTGATGTGCAGCACCCGCCTCGGCTATATCCTTAATGGTTTGCGGATCAATGGTACTGCTATCGATACATAAGCTTCCTGCTTTCATTACCGCCAATACACCATTTTCTCCCAAGTACACCTCTTTGACATGCTTGGCAGCAGGCAACATGCTAATCAAGACATCTGCTTGTTTCGCGGCATCTTGTGGGCTGTGGCAAACGATGCCACCTGCTTCAGTAAAATGCTGAATCGCAATTTCACTTAAGTCGAAACCGTAAACCGTAAAACCTGCTTTGAGTAGGTTTTGGGCCATTTTTCCGCCCATGTTTCCTAAACCGATAAAGGCAATATTCATCCTTGAACTCCTAAATTAACGTAGGTTAATGGTGGTATTCACTTCACCTTTTTCTTGTGTATCTTCGAACCAACGACTGGTGATGGTTTTAGTTTGTGTATAGAACTGAACTGCTTGCTTACCATATGGACCTAAGTCACCCAGTTTTGAACCACGCGATCCTGTAAAACTAAAGAAAGGTACAGGTACAGGAATTGGAATATTGATACCCACTTGACCAATATCGATATCACTTTGGAATGTACGAGCAACTGCACCACTTTGTGTAAACAGTCCAACACCGTTGCCGAATGGATTAGCATTAATCAATTCAATCGCCTGCTCCAAAGTATCGACATGAATAATGGCTAAAACGGGCCCAAAGATCTCTTCGGTATAGATGCGCATATCGGTTGAAACTTGATTAAAAATCGTCGCTCCGACAAAGTTTCCTTGCTCATAGCCAATGACTTGAACATCACGACCATCCAGCAACAGTTCTGCGCCTTGTTCTACACCGCTTTGAATTAAATCCAATACACGTGCTTTTGCGCGAGGTGAAATGACTGGGCCAATATCGGTATTCGGTTCATGGCCTGCATTGACCTTCAGAGTTTTGGCTTTTTCAACCAGTTCATTAACCCATTCTTTACTTTCACCAACCATGACAGCAACAGACAAAGCCATACAACGCTGACCTGCTGCACCAAATGCTGCACCAACGAGAGCATTTAAGGTTTGTTCTTTATTGGCATCTGGCATCACCACCACATGGTTTTTGGCCCCCATCATCGACTGCACACGTTTTCCATGCTGTCCTGCAAGGTTATATACATGTGTACCAACGGCTGTAGAGCCTACAAATGAAATGGCCTTAATAGCTTGATGTGTGCATAAACGATCAACAACGTCTTTACCACCATGCACTACGTTTAATACACCTGCTGGAATACCGGCTTCAATCGCAAGTTCGACAAGCATCATGGTCGATAATGGATCTTGTTCAGATGGCTTTAAAACAAAGGTATTTCCACAGACGATGGCCATTGGGAACATCCACAGTGGAATCATCGCAGGAAAGTTAAATGGCGTAATTCCTGCACATACACCCAAAGGTTGCTGCAAGGTATAGGTATCCACACCACGTGCAACACCTTCTATATATTCGCCCATTTGAAGTGTGCCAACCGAACACGCATGCTCAACGACTTCTAAACCACGTTGAATATCACCTTCAGCATCTGCAAGCGTCTTTCCTTGCTCAGCCGTCAGTACACGGGCAATCTCTTTCATATTGCTACGGATGAGATCTTGTAGCTTCAGCATAATGCGCATACGTGCTTGAACAGGCGTTAAGCGCCAAGTTTTAAACGCCTCTTGCGCTGAAGCAATCGCTGCATCCACTTCTTCCATAGTCGCCATTGGAACACGACCCAAAACCTCTTGAGTTGCAGGATTTAGAATGTCTTGCCACTCTGTAGTGTTTGACTCTACAAATTTACCGTTAATTAATAATTTAGCCGTCGCTGACTGAATATTTGACATTGTGTTCATGACCTCTCCATAGGCACTTATTGTTTTGTACTGACTTAGAAAATATCCAAAAGCCTTATATTTATATTTTCCAATTCACTTCAAACTAGCAAAGAAAATTTTGACTACCAATAGAGATTCACGCACGATTGATGTGCAAATATGCACAGGGATGACAATAACAATGAAAGTAGACTGGGATCATTTACAGTATTTTTTGGTTTTGGCTCGTGCGAAAACCTTAACCAATACTGCACGAATTATTGGTGTGGAGCATAGTACGGTTTCTCGACGTATACATGCGCTAGAACTGGCTTTAGGCACGCCATTATTTAAACGTGAAGCCACAGGTTATGAGCTTACCTTAGAAGGTTTGGCACTGGTTCCTCGAGTTGAACAAATGGAACAGGCTTTTTTACAAATCGAAAAACCTAACCAACCTATGCAAGGTCGTGTGCGAATTGGCACACCCGAAGGATTTGGAACAGCATTTTTGACACAGCTCTTGGCAGAATTGTCCAAAAAATATCCATTGCTGACAATCGACCTTATTCCTGTGCCGAAAATGATCAAGCTTTCACATCGTGAAGCAGATATTGTTATTTCCATTGATCGACCGAAATCAGGCCCCTATATCATTACTCGACTGGCAGACTATTGTTTAAAGATTTATGGCAGTAAGGAATACTTAAAAAACACGCAACCCATTCATACATTAGAAGATTTAAAATCACACACTTTTGTGAACTATATAGATGATTTGGTCTATAGCCCTGAACTGTATTGTTTAGAGCGCTTACCTATTCAGCTCAATGCCAACTTTAGAAGTAGTAGTATTTTGGCGCAACAAATTGCCGTGAGTGCGGGTGCAGGATTGGCAATATTGCCCAAGTTTTTGGCCGAGGAAAAACCCGAATTAGAACAAGTCTTGGCGCAAGATGTTCGTTTTGTGCATACCTTTTGGATGCTAACCTTAGTTGATTTACAGCATGAGCCGCGTATTAAACTGGTTTGGGACTTTTTGAGAAAAAGAACCGACCAATATCATAGTTTATTAATGGATTAAGAAATGAAGCTACCTTCCAAACTATAACTGTTATAGAAATTTAGATGAATGTTGTATCTATGCTTTCAAGTGATATACCCCAATAATCACCTATAACCACTAGGGATTTAGAGTACATCTTATGAGCAATCAAGAGCCTAAAAAACCGCAAAAATATGCAGACAGTGAAATTTCAGATAAGGCCTTTAAACGTGCCATTATTTGGTTCTCGATCTATGTGCTTTTATTCTGTATTGGTGTAGCGTTTGTCGTTGGTGCAGATAATTCCTATCTACCTTAAGCGATAATCTATTCGCTTATTGCAACTTGCTATTGCATGTATATCTTACATTTCATGTTCGCTCATGATCAGCTCATAATGAATTGATCATTAAGCCAAATAAATTGGTTTAAATTTGAATTTTAAAAAAGCTTGTAAGTCTAGATTTACAAGCTTTTTGCATTTTTAAAATGATCAAATCACAGCTATAAAAATTACTTTCCCCTCTGAATCACTTATGCAGGACTCTGCTTTTTCACTTGGTGCTGAAGATGCGTTTGAATGTATTCACCGTAGACCGACATTTTTTCGAAGATATGCTCTGAATAAAACATGTCTTCTACCAAGACTTGCGCACCGTCAAACTCATATAAACCCAATCGTTGTAAAATTTTGGCATTAATAAACGAAAATTTTTGGCATAAATCGATATATTGTTGATCTTTGTCTTTAAATAGCAGCTTTAACATATTGATTTTACTTAAATCAAAGTCGATCGATTCAACTTTATCCGCCAAGACATAAATTTCAACATCTAAAAATTCAGCGAGCTGTTTTAATTTTTCTAAGTTGATATGTAGATGTGTAATACAAATGATTTTGGAAACTTTCGGATTACATAAGCTATTGATCAAACCAAAATAGAAGTATTCTGCTGGCGATAGTTGTTCTTTATGTAGCTCAATGTAGACATTTAGTCCCGATAAAACATCATCAACTTTAAATGCGCTAAGTTTAGCCTCCGCTTGATAATAACGATTTAATATCGCAACATTTTCAGGGCTTTGCGGTGTAGCGTAGATCACCTTCTGATTCAAATTCGCTAGGATAAATGGTGCAAATAAGAAAGCCGCATTTTCAGCCTTGGCTTGCATATGCTCCTGACAAATACTGACATAGCCCACTTGCTGTACTTGTCGTAAAATTCGACTGCGTAAAAGTACTGCTTCTAAATTAGTATGCTGTTGTTGCAACAGATGCAGCGTTGAATCTGTCAATGGAACACCCACCAGTAAATGTTGTAACAGTTCTAATTCACTGGCTTTAAACATAGTCAACTCCCTAACTTCCATACCATTTGACGCCACAAGTGTTGTGGTTAATGCACCTTATAAAAAATTCAAGCTTAAAACTAGATACAGTGAATTTGAAAAAACATATAACAGTACCGACCCATCTGTTATAAAAATATAATGCTGGGAAACTTTTACTGATATATTTATAACAGAATCTTGACTTGTTGATGACTATGTATAAATCGGAACAGCTTGCTCAGCACTTACGTCAACTGATTGAAAATGGCACTTTAAAAGCGCACGAAAAACTTCCGTCTTTACGTGAACAAGTGCAGTTGTCCGGCTTTAGTTTAATCACGGTCATGAATGCCTATCAGGAGTTGGAATCGCGTGGCTTAATCTATGCACGTGAAAAATCAGGCTACTATGTGGCGCAAGGCTTAGTCGAAATAGAAGCTGAACACACTCAGATCGTGTCCTTAAACACACCGGTTGAAATTAACTCTCTGGTCTTTAAGTATTTAAAATCAATACAAGATGAAAAAATCGTTCCCTTGGGTTCAGCTTTTCCAGCTCAAGACATTGTTTTTTCTAAAAAGTTAACCCAAATCATGGGGCAAATTTCCCGAAATCCCAAAAGTTACGATGCCATTGATAATCTTCCACCCGGAAATTTAGCCCTTCGTAAGTTGATTGCACAGCGTTATTGCATGCAAGGCATTGCCACAGATCCAGAGGATATTGTGATTACCTCAGGCTGTATGGATGCGCTGAATCTTTCCTTACAGGCCATAGCCTCACCGGGTGACTATATTGTGTTACAGCAAAATATTTTCTATGGCGCCTTGCAAGCTGCAGAGCGCTTAGGCCTTAAAGTGGTGACCTTACCTGAACATCCACAAGACGGTTTTGATTTAACCGCGTTTGAACATATTTTAAAAACTTATCCCGTCAAGATCTGTTGGCTGATGCTAAATTCACATAATCCTGTGGGCTTCACAGTGAGTGATGAAATCAAGCAAAAAATTGCCGTGCTCTTACACCAATATCATGTGCATTTAATTGAGGACGATGTGTATGAAGAAATGCATTATGCGTCTAAGAAACCCGTATCAATGAAATATTTTGACCAAAATAATATGGTCTTACATTGCTCATCTTTTTCTAAAACGTTGGGCGCTGCATTTCGAGTGGGTTGGGTACACGCCGGTAAATACTCTCAAGCGATTCAACACTTACAACTCATGAGCACTATTTCCGTCAATACCTTATTGCAAAATGCCTTGGTGGAATTTATTTCAAATTATCATTATGAAAAACATTTACGGGTCTTAAGAAAAAGTCTACAGCAACATAAATTACAGTTTTACCGTTATTTAGAAAGCCGCCTACCGACTGGATGCAAATTACAATATCATCCAAGTGGTTATTTTCTTTGGTTAAAACTACCAGAAAATATTGAAAGCATGGCGGTCTATGAAGCCTTAATTCAACAGCAGATCGGTGTTGCTCCAGGCCGTTTATTTAACGTATCAGAAGCCAAAACTCAATATATCCGTTTAAATTGTTCCTTTGCATGGAAGGATGAGATTCAAAAGACTTTAGATGCCCTCCTTAGTACAATCTCTGCACTTTCCTCAGATCAGATGAATATTTGACAATTTTTATTGTCATTATTATGCTCAAACAGATATTGTTCAAATACATATATTTGTTGTTGAGATAACAACGAATTCATTCAATATTTACCAAAATTCAAAAAACAAATAGGTTCGTTCATGGAAGATCAAAAACACAGTCAACGCATACATGCCTTTAGTTCGGATGTACTCACAGATCTGGATGCTGTGGGGATTGCACAGCTCATCAAATCTAAAGAAGCCTCTGTACAGGAAATTACACAAGCGGCCATTGCACGTGCGGAACAAGTCAATCCGCATCTAAATGCCATTGAACTGGACTGTTTTCAACGTGCTTTAGAGAAAAATCAATATGTTGAACATGGTCTATTTGCGGGCGTCCCTTTTTTCTTTAAAGATAATCTAGATTATCAAGGATTGCCCTCACGCCATGGTTCAAAGGCCATAGGTTTAAAACCAGCCGATCGTAATCCTCAAATTAGCCAACAAATCTTAGATCAAGGGTTTGTCGTATTAGGAAAATCCAAGCTCCCTGAATTTGGTCTAAATGCCAGCACCGAATATAAAGATGGATCAGCCACCTATAACCCTTGGCATTTAGGTTATTCCTGCGGTGCATCTTCAGGGGGTTCCGCAGCTCTCGTTGCAGCCGGTGTAGTTCCGATTGCCCATGCCAATGATGGCGGTGGTTCGATTCGAATCCCTGCTGCATGCTGCGGTTTGATTGGATTAAAGCCTAGCCGTGGCCGTACTTATGACAGTGAAGCAGCAGGTTCTCTTCCGATTAATATCATCAGTGAAGGTGTCCTAACCCGTAGCATACGAGATACTGCGCATTTCTATGCAGGAATGGAGTCAAGTTATTATAATAAAAAGTTGCCACGCATAGGCATGATTCATGGGCCTTCTAAACGTCGACTACGCATAGGCTTAGTCCCGCAATCGATTACAGGGCAAATAGATAGCGAAACAACTGCAACGTTAATGCATAGCGCAGCACTCTTAGAAAAATTAGGCCATCATGTTGAAGAACTTCAATTACCTTTTTCCTTAAGCTTTGTTGAAGATTTTAGTGAATATTGGGGGATGTTATCCTTTTTACTGAGTACCTTTGGCAAGAAAATCTTTGGCGCTGACTTTAATCCCAAAGAGTTAGATCACTTAACCGTTGGTTTATCGAAGTTGTATAAAAAGAACTTTTATAAAACCCCGCTGTTTCTGTATCGATTAAAGAAAATGCAGCAACAATATCGTGAAATCTTTAAGCATTATGACGTTTTGCTATCGCCTGTACTTGCACATACCACACCGAAAATCGGCTATTTATCACCTCAATTACCGTTTGACCAGTTATTTGAACGTATACAGAACTATGTGACTTTTACCCCCATCCAAAATGTTGTTGGTGCGCCAGGTATGTCGATTCCTATGGGAGAAACCCAAAACGACGGACTACCGATCAGTATGCAAATATCAGCCGATGTCGGTGATGAAAAAACCTTGATCGAACTGGCGTATGAAATTGAAGAAGCTCAGCCATGGCGACGTATTCAGGATATGCCTCGAACTGCTTAACAGCCCAATCAAAGGTTTAAAAAAGGGAGCTGATTGGCTCCCTTTTTTATTTTCAAATCCGCAGCATAAGGCTTTGCAAGGGATAACTGTATTTGAATACAAGATACTTAATTAAAATGATACGTTAGTCCTGCATATACCGCCCGACCTTCACCCGGTGTTAAACGAGCAGGATCTTTGCCGGCATCGTTATAGCCCGGTGTCACGGTAGATGCATATTTTTTATTGGCCATATTTCTGAAATCCAACCAAGCCAAATACTGTTTTTGTGGTTGCATATAGCCGAACGATGCTCCCCAAATTTGCCAATCTTTTGCGTAGAAACTATTGGCATAGTCGGTTGCGACCTTTGCGGCATAAAGTGTATTCACCGCAGCATAAAAGCCTAAAGGATGTTCGTATTTCAGTTCAGCCTGATAGATGTGTTTTGGTATACCTGCCAGCTCATTTTTTCCAAATACCGCATCATTTTTATAGTGAAAATCATTCAAGGTATAGGCTTGTTTTAGTTGAACCTGTCCATATGTATCATTTTGCCAAAGTGAACTGTTTAAACCGACTTCAATCCCTTGATGGATGGTGTCTGAAGCATTCGATTCGTAAATTATCGGATTAGGCTCTGGTTGGATTTCAACAGCCAACAGTTCATTTTTAACCTGTGAATAGTAATATGCAATATTCCACTCACCCAGTGCATGTTGACCACGCCCACCTAGTTCAAGAGTATTCGCTGTCTGACTATTCAAATGAATCGGAGCATTTTGGCGTCCCGTCGCTGCGCCACTTTCATCGGGGAACTTTTGATCCGAACCCCAAATTAAAGCCCAAGGATGTGGTGCTTCTAAGCTTCGACTGACATTGGCAAAGAGCTGTGTTTCAGGTTGGATTTGATATCGAAAACCTAGCGATGGCAGGACATTCCATTCACGAATATTTTCTTTATGACTTTGCACAGGCCATGTCACTTCACTTTCACGATGGGTGTACGCCAATGCAACTCGACTATCGAGCCAAAACTGTGGGTGTAGTGCCAAGGCATTGGCATAATGTAAAACATAGTCACCACCTTGGTAGGTATAATGCCGCGTTTCTGTACCCGCAGCATAGGCGCCTTGCGCTACACGCAAGCGTTCAACGACCTGACCATCTGGCAAATGCGTGGTACTACGAAAACCTAAAGTATTTTGGCTTTCATGCCCCCATAGCGTTCGGTCAAATTGGTAGTTAAATAAGGTAATGATATCGTCATAGTCAACATCGGTACTATACAAACCTTCTTGCAAATCCATCGGATAATGATGATAGGCCAGACCCAACTGTAAACGATCGCCCGAGTCCAAAGTCATATTGGTTTTATTCGCCAACCAAAGACTTCCCGGCTGCGGACGATTATTATTCAGCGAGATATTTTGGGCTACTGCTTGTTTTGGATTTTGTTCAATCTGTTGTTGGGTTAGACGTCCCGGCGTTTGGTGTTCAGTCTCTCGGTAACGCAGATAAAAACGTGTATCTAGGTTTGGATTTATTTGATATCCCACATTGGCCGATATACCTTTACTCTGGCTTGAAGCATGATCTTGAAAACCATCATCATCACTTTGCGTTAATGAAACATAATAGTCTAAGTCACCGATTTGTTGTCCTGAGCTGATTTCACTTTTCTGATAACCGTGGCTACCCATTTCATGATGCACTGACAGTTTTGCTGCATTTTTTCCAGTTGGGCTATCATAGTTAATTAGACCACCCAAGCTTAATGCACCACGTGTTAAACCATTAGCCCCCCGTAAAACCTCTATATGGTCTACCCACAGCGGCTCAAGCAGTTCATAAGGTGTTCCACCCGGCCCTGTAAATGGCAAATCATCTAAGGTCACATACAACCCTGAAGCATGCGCCCCCGGTGCACGATTGATCCCGGAGCCACGTATCGACAGTTTCACCCCTTCATTTCCAGAAGATGCTGCGTATATCCCCGGTTGATTTTTAAATAAATCAGCATTTGTTCGCTTGGGTACATCTTGAATGTCTGCTGCAACGATCGCATTGGTTGCACCATTTACTTTAGTCAGTGCTTTTTTTATTTGATCATCCATTGAACTTTGTTCAACGTTAATGGTGATTTCAGGTAATACATTGCTATCTGCAACACTATATTGTGCCATTGCAGTAAGCATCATTAGGCTTAAAAGCTTAAGTGACGTGTTGTTATATTTGGAAAATTGAGGGACATCCATGATTGCGTCTTCTAAGTGAAACGAATTTAACGGCAAGGATTGTAGTGTGTTTTATCATCATGTATGTATCAAAATATTTCAAAATTCATGATTTTTATTAATATTCTTCTTCGTATTTTTATATTCAAATGATTTGTTAAATGAAATAAAACAGATAATTAGATCTCTTTCATAAATCAAAAAACGATCTTCTTTTTGGTTAATATTTGCACTCCGGATTTCTTAGCATTCGTGCATAATCTGCGGATGAAATACATCGATTCAAACAAGCTTTCTGATCCTC
>NZ_VPCD01000026.1:0-43959 GCF_013418345.1 Acinetobacter sp. YH12144
TGTTCAAATGGCGATTCAGCGTTTAATTGGTTTTGGGAAAAAAGAAGAGTTTAAGGAAATTTTGGCAATTTTAAGAAAGCAGAATCCTGATAGGATAAGGGTTCTGTGAAATTTGTCGTGTACAGAGGACAATTTCATAAAAAAAGCCCATTAATATGAGCTTTTTGTTGTAATTCAAATCGCTGCCATGCCATTTGACGAGTGTTTAGATCGTTCTTAATCTGGGATATGGCTATAACGCATATATTTTTGGATCATGCGCTTACGATAATTTAGCTTACGATCTTGTCGATTTTCATCATAATATTTTGGATTGGGTAAAATAGCCGCAATAAATGCCGCTTGCTCTCGGCTCAAACTCCGTGAACTTTTACCAAAATAGTGCTGTGTTGCAGCTTCGACGCCATAGATGTTATCCCCAAACTCAACCGAGTTGAGATATACCTCTAAAATGCGTTGCTTCGTCCACATGCGTTCCATCATCCATGTTGCAACAGCTTCCTGCCCTTTTCGGATAAATGAACGCTTATTATATAAAAATAAGTTTTTTGCCAATTGCTGAGAAATGGTAGATCCACCTGCAACCACTTTGCCTTTATCTTTATTGCGCTCTAAGGCATTTTGCATACCCTCCCAATCAAAACCTTTGTGTTGTAAAAACTTGCCATCTTCCGCGGCAACAACTGCATGTTTGACATAATCACTGATTTGGTCGTAATCACGCCATTCGTGTTTAATCGGTTTGGAGGGCTCAGACCAATAATCTAATCGCATCATCATTGTCGATTCCACAGGATGTGTACGCCACCACACCAGACTACCAAAGATCCAAAGCTGCACCAAAAGCACAAGACTGACAAGAATTAACAATGTACGAACAATAAAGGCTTTCATGTCAGTGTGTTACTCCAGAAATTCTGTTTTTTCATGTTAAGCTTATTTTTAAATATTTTGACACAGTACAAGAATAGCATGTCTGAACTCAGCCCTCCTGCTGTATCAACCCGTAAGCTGCAAATCCAACTGTGGTGGATCACAGCACTCTTAATTACCATCAATGTTGGACTCTTTGGCTGGCAAGTGTTGCATGGAATGAACGTAAGCCAACCCGACACACTGGATGCTTTGCGTTGGGGTGCTGATTATGCACCTTTAACCTTTTTAGAGGAACCCATCCGCTTATTCAGCAGTATGTTTTTTCATTTTGGCCTGATTCACCTGATGTTGAATATGTGGGCTTTGTATATTTTTGGCAGTGTTGCCGAGCAAATGTTAGGTCGTTTCTACTTCCTCGGCCTGTATGTTTTAGCCGGACTGATGGGAAGTTTGTTGAGTGGGTATTTAACCATTCAAGATAGCTATGCATTATTGGCCGAAGGTGCAGCCAATCAGCAGCTTTTCCCGAGTATTGGTGCAGGCGCATCGGGTGCAGTGATGGGACTGGGTGCCGCGTTGACGATTATTTCGCTGCTCCCCATGTTACCTAAACAACAATTTTATCTGGATAAAAAAACTTTATTAATGGTGATGGGAATTAACCTCGCGATGGGCTTTATGATTAGTGGAATTAATAATGCCGCGCATATTGGCGGCATGTTGATGGGTGCTGCATTGGCTTTTATTTGGTATCTAGGACAAAAATTACATCAATCCCTAATCATTCAAATCATCGGTCTAATCGCCGCAGTTGTCGGATGCTATCTGTTTTATCTACATTGCCAACAATTAATCCAACCGATATTACCGCTTTGGGAACACTTTATCCTGCTGATGAAGCAATCTCTCGCAGCACGTTAAACAGTGGAATGAACCCTGTGGCTATCAACACAGACATGTTGAAAACACGTCAAATCATGTCTAAACCTGAACTGCGCACTGGGTTCCTGCTCCACTCTTAACTTGCTCGGCTGTTAACCATCTCCCCCCTTAACTATTCAGTTCACGCAAACTTTCTAAGGGTGGGATGTCGCAAAGATAACTTAAGCGATAACGTCCGATCAATGTACAGACTAAGGTCATGACCAGTGGGAGGATCAACCAAATTTCTGCATGTAGCTGGATGACCAATTCCATTTTATAACTGACAATCGCACTGATTACTTCGGCAAAAATACACGCCACGACACCTGAAATTAGCCCCATCAAACCGACTTCCAAACTGAGCATCGACTTTAACTTTTGCTTGGAACTGCCGAAGGAACGCAGTAATGCCACTTCTTTTTTACGTTCATCCATAAATAAATTCAAACATGCAACCAAGACCAAAATGCCTGAAATACTGACCAACAGCGCCAAGATGGTAATAATCTGAACCAATACGCTGACGATGCGTTTGATCTCATCCAAAATCAGACTGACATCAATAAACACGGTATTCGAAAACTGCTGAATTAGATCAATTAACTGATTTTTATCTTGTGGTGGAACATAGAAACTCCCCAAGTAACTGCCAGCATTTTCATCCATGGTTTGGGGAGAAAAAATAAAGAAGAAGTTTGGACTAAAGCTTTCCCACTCCACACTGCGAAGGTTGATCACCTTGGCTTGTAAAATCCCTTCAGGAAGGCTAAAACTCAGTCGATCTCCAATTTGAATACCCAGTTCTTGTGCGGTTTTCACCTCTACCGATACTTCGTTAACCTGTTGAAATTGCTGACTGCCCGCGATGATTTGATTATCTTTCGGAAAAGTTGCAGCCTGCGTAAGATTTAATTCACGGCGTAATGAATTATTGCTTTTAATTAAGGCATCCGAAAAAGGGAGATCATTTTTGGCAACTAAACGCCCACGAATATTCGGGTACATCGGCGTCCCTTGCCAACCATGCAGCTTGAGTTGTTGATTAAAATCCTGTAACTCAAATGGCGGTAATCCATAGACAAATTGGTTAGGTGTTCCTTGTGGCAATTGTTGTTGCCAACGTTCCAGCAAATCTGTACGTAATACCGCTAGAACCGTGATCAGACTTAGCCCCAATGCTAATGCGGTAATTTGAAATGCCGTTTGATACGGTGTGCGTATATACGCTGAGATTTTCGTCCCCCAACTTTTCAAGGCCTTTAAACTGAGCCAGACCATCATATATAGGCCGATACATAGGAAGATGATGGCGCAAATCAGCCACAGGGTGAGTTGTAAATTTTCAGTTAATACCACACAAAACACCACCAAACTGAGTGTGCCGAAACTGAGCATCCAAAGCATGGAACGTACAGAACGCTCTTGTTGTCGTATCACCCGTGCTGGCGGCGTCCCTAATAATTGCCAAAGACTTGGAAGAACAAATCCTAATAACACAATCGCACTGGTGAATATTGCAATTGGAAGCGGACCAAGTAGCATAGACAGGGCTGAAAACTCTAATTGTAAATTAGGAATCAGCTGTAGCATGAGTTGCAATAAGCCATAGCCCAATCCCAGACCAATCATACTTCCAAACAGGATTGAAAGCCCGAGTACAACCAACAGTAAAGCCAGATAAGCACTTAATATTTGCTGTTTGGTCGATCCAATACAGCGCATCAGTGCAATGGCATCCTGATTTTGTTGGACATAGCGCTGACTGGTTAATGCGATGGCGATGCCACAAAGTAGGATGGTTAAAATATTGGCCAGTTGTAAAAACGTTTCTAGGTTGGCAATCGGCTTCATCAAGCGAGTATTGCCTTCACTGGCATTTCTCAATTTCAAACTGCTTTGAGCCGCATCCTGAACCTGCGCTTGATCTGAATTGGCAGCACCACTTTCTGTTTGATCGCCAAATTTCTGCTTATACAGTTTTTCAAAGCGCTGGGTATTTTGTGCATCTCCTGCCATTAACAGGCGATATTCAATCCGACTCCCGACTTGGATAGCATTGGTTCTCGCCACCTCAGATTGCGCAATCATAACCGTCGGTGAAAAACCACTGAAGCCAAGCTCTTGATTGGTATCATGAATGATTTTGGCACTGACTTGAAAAGCAGCATCGGCAATATTAATCTGATCTCCAACCTTTACACCCAATAAATCCATGGCACGAGGACTTAACCAGACCTCACCTGCTTGTATGGACCGGTTTAGTTTCGGTTCTGTTTCAAGTTCACCTCGTAATGGAAATGCAGCATCAACGGCTTTGACATTGACCATGACAAATTGCTGATCAGTGTGCGCCATGCTGCTAAATAGCGTGACATTCGATTGTTTTAATTGCTGTGCTTTGGCTTGTTGTCGCCACTCTTGTGGAATTGGTTCATTGGCTGTCAGCACCAAATCTGCTGCCAACATTTCAGCAGCTTGTAGCGCTACAGCATTTTGAATTTGTACATTACTAAACTTTAAAGCCGTGGTGGCACTGATCGCCAAGGTTAGTGCGATCAATAATAAATACACACCCGTGGTTTTAAAACTCAGCTGTAAGAGTGGTCGAAACAGTGCCAAAAGATTCATGCAGCATCTCCTGTTCGATGCTCAATCAATTGTCCATTGACCAATTCAAAATGGCGCTGACATTGACGGGCCAAATCGGCATCATGCGTCACCAATACCAAAGTGGTTCCCATTTCACGATTTAACTGAAATAACAGTTGTTCAATTTCCTGTGCCGTTGCACTGTCTAAATTACCTGTTGGTTCATCTGCAAAGATCAGATCGGGTTCACTCACCAAAGCACGGGCAATCGCAACCCGTTGCTGCTCACCACCGGATAAAACTTTGGGAGCTTGATGCGCTTGTCGTTCTAGTCCGACCTTTGCTAACAGTTTTAATGCTTTTTCTTCTGCGGCTTTGACCTGAAAATTTGCTTGTAGCCGTAGCGGCAGCATGACATTTTCCAGAGCCGTTAAATGTGGCAACAACTGGAAAGACTGAAAGACAAATCCAATATGAGCCAAACGGACTTGAGCACGCTGTTCTTCATTTAATAAATGAATATCTTGACCACAGACCCGTAATTGTCCCGAACTGGCCTGATCTAGTGTTGCCAAAATACCCAACAAGGTGGATTTACCTGAACCAGAACGACCAGTAATCGCAACTTGTTCCCCTGCAAAGATTTCAAGATCGAGTTGTTCAAAGATCGATAACTGTTTTTGTGGAAGTTGTATCTTTTGTGTCAATTGCTGTGCAGAAATAATCGCCTGTGGCATGATGTCAACATCTGTCGTGAGTTGGGTCATATCTTCCCTATATGCAAAATCGCATTCAAAATAATCGTCTATTGAGTTACTTGCTGGCTATTGCACTGATGTTCTGCCCGATGCTGCTCTCTGCCAAAACCATCATGATTTTGGGCGATAGCTTAAGTGCAGGTTATGGTGTTTCAGTGCAGCAAGGTTGGGTCCACTTATTACAAAAACGTCTAGACCAACAGTATCCGAAACAACATAAAGTGGTCAATGCAAGTGTCAGCGGTGAAACCACCAGTGGTGCTTTGGCACGACTGCCTAAACTGTTGCAAACTCATCGTCCAGACCTTGTGGTGATTGAGTTAGGTGGTAATGATGGTTTACGCGGACAGCCCCCTGCACAAATTCAAAAAAATTTAGCGCAGCTGATTCAAAAAAGCCAACAGGCCAAATCGAAAGTCATTTTATTTGGAATGAAAATTCCACCGAATTATGGCAAGGCATATAGCCAAGCTTTTGAAAATAACTATCAAGTGTTGAGCCAACAGTACAAAGTCAAATTATTGCCTTTCTTTATGCAAGGGGTTGCGGGACATAAAAACTTAATGCAACAAGATCAGATCCACCCGAATGCCAAAGCGCAAACAATTTTGCTGAACAATGCTTATCCATTGATCAAAGCAAGTTTATAAATTTAGTTGGTGAAAATCGGTTCATAAAAAAGGCGCTTCATTTGAGCGCCTTTTTTAATATCTTGTCTTTACTGTAATTTGCTTAGAAATCGTAGAAGCTTACTTCACCCGTTTCGAGTGAATACTCAGCGCCCACCACTTTTAATTTGCCTTGCGCAATTAAGTTTTCGAGGACTGCTGAACCATGACGAAGTTGATTCACTGATGCAAAAACGTTTGAACGTACTGCATGCATTGAAAGTTTTTCAAGGTCATCTTTCAATTCAGTTTGCATGAGTATTTCTACAGATGGACGAACGCGGTTCACAATCGACATCAAGTTTGCTGATGGTGGTGTCGCAGGATTAGTTAAAGCTTCAATCGTAGAATGAATCGCGCCACAGTGTGTATGACCCAATACAATGACCACAGGACAACCGAAGCTTTCTGCTGCAAATTCCACGCTACCGACTTGAGACGGTGCCACAATATTACCTGCAACACGAATCACGAATAAATCGCCTAAGCCTTGGTCAAATACCATTTCAGCAGGAACACGTGAGTCTGAACACCCTAAAATAATCGCAAAAGGTTCTTGGCTTTCGGCCATTTCAGCACGTTGTTGATGCGTCAAAAGCTTCGGGTGATTCGTTTCACCGTTTACAAAACGTTGATTCCCTTTCTTTAAACGATCTAAAGCTTCTGCTGCTGCTAGCATGTTCTAATTACCCTTATCCGAAGTTGCAATATTTTAATCCCAGTCGAATCGATTGTCACTTGCAAAAACAATTGCTATGAATTTTTTATAAGACGATGCTACTTGATAGAAAATGCTAGTCTACATTCATCAAAAAAAAATATTTTTTCTGTAATGGTTCACATTATTAAAACGCAAGTTTAACCACGTCAAAAAAGCAATGGATGACAAAGGTCATTTTTAATTTACAATATATTTCATAAATATACGCTTTTGCTATTTCAGCCTATTCTGATAATAGTCATATAAATGATCTAAAAAATATATCGATTCGATTTAACTGGGGTAAACGTCAATGAAAGGACATCATTCACGCGTTTTTGGCTTTTTCAAGCTAGCAACAATTTGCTGTATGACGTTTACTGCCAACCACACTTTGGCTGCAAATCCGTCTCCCATCAGCAAAAACTTTGCCGTACCCTCTATCGTGCAAAATTATTTGAGCCAAGAACGTAAAGCGGCTGGTTTAGTCACACACAGTGTTCAAGTCGGGAATGTGAATTGGAGTTATAGCGAAGGCGGTCAACGCTCTAAACCTACCATCTTGCTGATTCATGGTTTAGGCGGCACACGTGATAATTGGAATCGTGTTGCGCATTATTTAACACCGAACTATCACGTGATCATCCCTGACCTTCCGGCCAATGGCGATACACATGTGCCGGTCGATTTTGATGTCTCAGTGCCGAATGTCACGGAACAACTACGCCAGTTTGTCCTTAAAATAGATATTGAAGATAAACTGAATGTTGCAGGTCACTCATTGGGTGGTTCCATTGCCACGGTATATGCCTCTCAATATCCTTTTGATACCCAAAGTTTATTTTTACTCAACAGCGCGGGCATTTATAAACAGGCCAATACCAGTTACACCCGCGACCCGTATAAACTTAAAAATTTAATCGTTTCAAAACCGGGGGATTTAGATGATGTCATGCATAAACTCATGCAAAATCCGCCCAATGTTCCGACACAGCTTAAAGAAGCGCAGGAGAATATCTTAATTGCGCGTGCGCCCTTCACCAGTAAAATGATCGATCAAGTCGTCACGCTCAATCGAATCTACACCCCTGAAACTTTTGCTCGTTTAACACGAACAGTAGAAGCCCCAACCCTGATCCTTTGGGGCAAACAAGATAAAATCTTTAATGTGGAAGTGGCTGGCGAACTCAAGTCTTTACTGAAACGTGCAGAAACCCCAGTGATTTTAAATAACGTCGGTCATATGCCAATCTTAGAAGCTGAACAACAAGTTGCAGAGCATTACTTGCCTTTCCTTGCGAAAAGTCAAAAGTTTAAAAACCCTTTGGTAGATAAACTGATTCAGTTAAACTGAGCATTCGCCATTTTTAGATACCCATGACTGGGACTTCAGGGAAAGTATGCAGAAAAATCCGATGATTGAGCAGTTGATTGACGCTCAACTGAACTTTTTAGATCAGAGCTTTTCACACAATGATACCGTAGCCACTGAATTCACCCACTTTTATCAATGGTTTCGTAAACAATCTTTGCAGCAGATTTGGAGTTTTGATCAAATCAATGCTTTGTTGCAAAAACAAATTTTAAATACCCCTGCAAGTCAATTTCTGATTGAGCAAATTGCTGAACATATCAAATTTGCACTGATTCATCCTGCAAATGACAGCACCACGATTGCCGAAATCATTCCTGTGTTGACCATCGATAAAATTGCACAGTATGTGGCCAGTAAACAAGGACATCGTCAGCGTTTAATTCATACCATGGTCAACAATCCTGCATTTTCAGCCATGATCAGTCAATTGATTCAACATGCGATACAAGATTATTTAGATAATTCGGTGATTGCAAAATCGGTACCCGGTGTTTCACGATTTATGAAAATGGGGAAATCGGTACTGGAAAATGTCACAGATACCAATTTAGATAATGCGGTCAGCAAATACTTGCAAAAGAATATTTTAAAACTCAGTCAAATGAGTGAAACCGTGTTAAATCAGCACTTTGATGATCATAAGCTGTACCATTTTCAAGCCAATTTGTGGCATAAAATTAAAGCGCTGCCAGTTTCGGTATTAAAGAACTATGTTGAAGTTCAGGACTTGCCGCAAACGGTTGCCATGGGTCATGAAATTTGGGACTTTATGCGACAGTCCGAGTATATGAAACAGCAAGTGCATGATGGCGTATACGCTTGGTACGTGCGTAATGCAGAACGCCCTTTTGATTTATTGCTACGTGATTTAAATATTGATGAAGCGTTAATTCAGCATGAACTTCAAAACTTACTCAATCCAATCGTTCAACAAATGATTGAGTCGGGTTATTTGCGTGAGCGTTCACGTCTCTATTTAGAACAATTCTACTACTCAAGTGAAGCACTGAAAATTTTAAATATCCCAACATAAAAAAAGCCGCGTTAAGCGGCTTTTTTTTGGACATACTTAGAACTGGTATTTCAAACTTTCATAATAAGCTCGACCCGGCTCGTTATATGTTTGGTTGACCGTTTTATCACGCAGTTTTTGCTCATCAAATAGGTTATTCACACCGATACGAGCACTTAAAGCCGCATTAAATTTATAACCAAAGTTAATGCCTGCAATGCCATAACTTTTCACGCTATCCATCGCCAAGCCATCTTTGCTTTCAAGACTGGTTTCTGCATATTGACGTGGTTTTTGACGTCCATATTGGGTATAGACAAAGTTACTGTCTAATCGATCCGTGATGTTGTAGTTCAAAATAGAGTTTAGTGTGTAATTCGGAATCACTGAAAGCGGGTTGCCTGTACGTTTATCTTCAGAGTTGATCATATAGGTGACGTTATTGGTCCACGTGATATCACCCCAATCCAAAGAAATACTTCCTTCAACACCTTCTACCAAGGCTTCAGGCGTATTCATCCAACGCAGTACATTATATGTTGTTCCATTTACTTCTAGTTCTTCTAGACGTGTATCCCCTGCAACGATCTTATTTTTATAATCATTACGGAACCATGCAAAGCTTGCATTTACGATGTCTTTTTCAAACTGTACACCTAATTCTTTATTCACTGAAGTTTCAGGTTTGAGATCGCCATTACCTTGTAATAGACATTGGCTCAGCCCAATCGGACAGCCATTACCGCGAGTGCTTAACAGATAACCTTCCGCATTTTGGTACATATTAGGTGCTTTATACGCCTTAGCTACACCACCTTTTAGTGTCCAATAGTCACCAAGTTTTTGCGTAATATTGAGACTTGGACTCCAGCTATCTCCCGATTTACTATGATTATCATAACGCAGTGCCAAAACAACATCGGTGCTTTCGCCCAAATTCATATTATTTTCAATATAGGCCGACGCAATCCGTGAATCCATTTGTGAACGGTCACCTGAAGTCAGCGCATCACCAAAACCGCCTGCGCCAGCTTGTGTATTAACCGTATCGGTAAAGTCATCTTCGACCCACTCAGCGCCTAAAGTTAATACTTGTGGGACATACCATTGGAACGGCAGATTGGCTTCTGCATTAAAGCGAATGGTTTCTAGATGTGACGTTTGTTTATTCTCGAGATTATTAATCTGACCCTCTGTACTACCGCCTGTACCTTCAGGTAAGCGCTTATTTTTGGTTTTGTCATATTGCGCTATGAGTTTACTGTCACCCCAACCCCAAGTACCTTCATGAGTTAATGCAAAACTATCACGATAAATGGTATTGGTTTCTTCACCGATTAAAGCCGATAAAATTGGTGCTTTGTTTGGATCGGCTGGATCAAATACACTGTTTTGACTGTCGCCTGCAAAACGGTTGCCTTGGCGGCCAACACTTGCATCAAACATCAAGACTTGTTGATCATTCAACTGCCAAGCCAAGCGCCCAGCAATATCTTTATTCTCTACGCCTTCTCGACCCGCCATACGCGCGCCATTGTCCATTAAGGCATTAATATCCGCAGCATCTGAATCGGTTTTGTTATAACTACCGTAGAAACGATATGAAAGGACATCTTTGAGAATTGGGCCGCTTAAGTTAAAGCTTTCACGGTGACTTGCGCCCTCTTTAGCATCTTCAGGCTGATTGGTAAAAACCTCCACAGAGCCATGCACGTCGTTGGTCACTTTCTTGGTTTTAATATTGACCACACCACCCATCGCACCTGAACCATAACGCGCTGCAGCTGGACCACGCAGCACTTCAATTGATTCAATAGCATCTGCAGGTACCCAGTTCGAATCACCACGTGTATCACGCTCACCGCGCCAGCCATAACGTACTGAGTTTCTCGAATTTACTGGCTTGCCATCAATTAAGATCAACGTGTTTTCAGGCCCCATACCACGGATATCAATCTGACGGTTATTACCACGTTGGCCTGTGGCACTGTTACCAGTCAAATTCACACCCGGCATACGGCGCACATACTCTGAAATATCATTCACAACCGGCATTTTTTCTAAATCTTCTGCCGTAATTTTTGAAGCACCTAATGATTGTTTAACTTGTTCTGCTGCAGTAACAACAATAGTTTCCATTTTAACTGCAGATTCATCGACTGCTTCTGCTGCTTCATTCGCATGGCTGAGGCTTACCATTGCGCTAAGAACTGAAAGTGTAAGCGTTGATTTTAATAGTTGTTTGGTCATTGAGTGCTTCCAAATAAACGTATTTATGGAGAAATCTAGAATAATGTGTTGCACATTGTAACCACCACAAACAATATTGCAATTAATTTTAATAATCATTCTCATTTATATTTGTGATATCGCTTATCATTTTGATGTAAAAACCCTAGAAATATCTAAAAATCTTCGTTTTTTTGATTTAGACAATAAAAAAGCCGCAAGGTTGCGGCTTTTTATAAAAATACTGAACTTATTTGAAATAAGCACCTTCAGTATTACTGTGATCCGTTTGGTCAACAACACGCATTAACTCAGGTACATGCTGCTTCAATGTTGTTTCAACACCTTGTTTCAAGGTTAAATCGATTGAAGAACAACCTTGACAACCACCACCGAATTTAAGCACTGCAGTTAAACCATGTTCTGCATCTTCAACCACTTCTACCAGTGCACAGTTACCACCATGACCTGCAAGGCCAGGGTTAATTTCTGACTGTAGAACATAAGTGATACGCTCTTCTACAGAGGCATCTGGACCCACACGTGGCACTTTTGAGTTTGGTGCACGGAATGTTAACTGACCACCAAAACGGTCTTTGTTATAGTCAATCACCGCATCCAAAAGATATGGAATAGACGGTGTGTCAATAAATGCAGGGAAATCTGGATAGTCTTGTTTATAGTCTGTAGGCACAACTTCTTCTGGTGCACTGTAAGCCATACAACATTCAGCACGTGGCGTACCCGGATTTTCCACAAAAACACGTACACCAATGCCCGGTGTATTTTGTTTATCCAAAAGATCTTTCAAATACTCTTGGGCATTTGGAGTGATCAATAGGTTTGGAATTTCTTCAGCAACTGCTGTGCTGTTGTTCTCAGTCGACATTACAATATTTCCTCAAGCTGAAGTCGCTATTTTAACTTAAGATGCGGGGCATTAGAAAAAAATCAACTAAAATTGTCGGATTTATTCTGAAAGTTCACGCTTTAGGCAGATTTAATGGCATTATTGAGCATAAATTTTAACAAGTAGAATAGTCATATATGTTGGGTCTACCCTTTAACCACACCGTGACCCTTATCCTGATTACGGTGGTGATTTCACTGATTGCATTTTCAAATCAGAAAGTGATGAATCGATTGTTATTTTGGCCACCGGCCCTCAGTCGTGGCGAGTATGACCGATTTATTAGCCATGGCTTTATTCATGCAGATGGCGCGCACCTATTGTTCAACATGATTACCTTATTTTTCTTTGGTAGCGTGATTGAAAGTTTTTATCGCCAATATTTCTTCGACATGGGCTTTGTATTGTTTTATTTAGGCGGTTTGATCGCTGCGATTATTCCGAGTTATTTAAAACATAAGCATGATACCCATTGGGCAAGTTTAGGGGCTTCTGGGGCAGTATCTGCAGTACTCTTTGCTTATATCTTGTTTGAACCGTGGAAACTGATTTTTGTATTCTTTATTCCTGTTCCTGCGATTATTTTTGCCGTGCTGTATGTGGCTTACAGTATCTGGTCAGGTAAACGTGGCAACAGCAATATTAACCACAGCGCGCACTTATGGGGCGCAGCGTATGGTGTAATCATGACGATTATTCTTGAACCGAAACTCATTCCACATTTCTTAAGTCAGTTATTAAACGTTCCTTTCTAACGTTAAGTCTAAAAAATCAGCTGGATTTAACCTGAAAATGACAGCCTAAACCGTTTCAGTTTAGGCTTTTTATTGTGCTGCGTTAAACCGAAATGTCCTTTAATTTTTTCTTTAGCCAATTTTCCACATCTACAACACCGCACTTTGAATATCGAGCTATACAATTTCACAGCAGATTGAAACGCTATCTATCCTTGCCCTAATTTAAACTGAAATGACACAGAATAAAAAAGGGAAAATTCCAATGAAAATAGTCCTGATGTTCTCAAGTTTGCTGTTGACCTGCGTGTTGAGTGCTTGTGCTGTTCACACCCGTGAAGGCAGTATCGTGGTCAACCCAGATCGTAATCACTATCCTTATAATTATCCAGATCGCCATGGCAACTTTTGCCCGCCCGGACAGGCTAAAAAAGGCCGTTATTGATTTAATGCCCTCTTCTTTTCAGCCTTCAAAACGAATGCTTTTTCAATTCCGGCAATAAAAATTGACGCTGTATATTCTACGAAAGTTCACAAAAGCACATGACAAATCATATAAATCTGGCACTTTATGCCACCCTATTTTTTAATTTGGCATAGATAATGTATACATCTGTATACTAATGACAAAATTAGCTGAGATATTTTGCATGTCGAGTTCAACTGAAGGTCTTCAATTTCCCATTTCGGCTTCAAACCAAAAGCCGAGTACATCTAAAACTGGTCGTGAAATTATCGCGGAAGCCTTAGCTGCAGTTGACCATCACTCTTCTGTACGTGCAAAACAAGAAAAAAACTGGCGTAAAAAATATCCTGAATATTTTAAAGCCTTGGTTGAACAAGGAATTCAATCATCTGAAGCTGCGATCAACATTGCTGAGCAAGGTTTAAATAAAGCGCATCACGTCTTTGAGTTTTATCGTAATCAAGAAAAGTATACGCTCAAAGATGCAGTAGCTTTGACTGCACATCCGCTGCATACCGTGAAATTAAAAGGTGAAAGTGACGCAGCGCCTGAGTGGTATGTGCCCTATCATGGTCAAAAACTTCAAGGTGAGGCTTTACTGGCTCAGATTCAAAAATGGCAAGATGCTGGCATCATTGAAGCCAGTCATGCCGACGCATTACGTGAAGCCATTGCACACCCAGAATGGTTCGATTTGTCAGATCGGACTATGGTGCTTTTTGGTGCTGCCTCCGAAGCTGGCCCTCTGACGTGGTTAGCAAAATGGAAAGCCAATATTGTGGCAATCGACCTGAATAATGAACGTGTTTGGGATCGAATCTTAAGCACGGTTCAGGCCGGTAATGCCACTTTATATGCACCAAGTCTCGACGCTGTGCATGAAGACACACCCATTCAAGAACTAAAACACAAATTGGGCGCCAATTTACTGACACACATTCCTGAAATTGCACAATGGCTTGCACAAAGTGAACATCAACTAGATCTGGCTGCAATTGCCTATTTAGATGGTGAAAAGCATGTTCGTGTTGCAATGGCCATGGACAGCATCATGGCCTATGTCAGCCAGCAAAAAGCCGACACCAGCTTGATGTTTATGTGTACTCCGACCGATGTCTATGCGGTGCCAGAAGAGATTGTTACGGCAGCGCAAGCCAAATTCCAAAACCGTGCTTCTGCACAAAAGCTTTTGACGCAAAGCATTGCCAAAGTCACAGGTCAGCATTTCTTTAAGCAAAATAATGAGCAAACCACCACAGCAGACAATGGAAAATCCTATGGTATCGCTGACTGTTTGGTGGTGGAACAAGGTCCTAACTACGCACTTGCAAAACGTATTCAACAATGGCGCGCAACTGTCGCACGTCAAAATGGTCAGCGGGTTAGTATCAATATTGCGCCATCCACCACGACTCGCTCAGTGACGAAGAATCCATTATTAAAAGCCGCATTTAATGGTGCGAGTTTATTTGATGTTGAATCCTTTCAACCTGAAACCACCAATGCACTCATGGCGGCTTTATGGATTCACGACTTGAGAAACCCTCAATCGGTTGCTAACCCTGAAACAGCGCTAGACCATCCATTAGAACTCATGATGCATGGTGCCAACCATGGTGGCTTGTGGCGTGTGGCTTATTTGGCGCGTACTGCCTTACCTTTTGCAGCGCTGTATGGTTTTGCTGAAGAGAAATTGCCCGTGAAAAAAGTATTGGGACTGTTTAAAAAAGCATAATTGCCATCAGTTTAAATCATTACTGAATTTTTCAAAGCTTCAACTCGCTAGTTTGATTGTTCCAATTCAGCTCAGTCATCACATTCAAATCGGTGATGTCTGAGATAGAGCCATAAAAAAACGCTGCCGAAGCAGCGTTTTTTTATATTGGAATTTGAGTTGCTTAGAAGACTTTCAAGAATAACCAGTACAAGCAGCCTGATAAACAGATCGTTGCAGGTAAAGTGAAGATCCAAGCCGATAGAATGGTTTTCACTGTAGCAAAGTTCAGACCCGATTTATTCGCGACCATGGTACCTGCAACCGCAGAGTTAAGTACGTGTGTAGTCGATACTGGCATACCAAAACCATCCGCAGCAGCAATCGTTGACATAGCAACAAGCTCGGCAGACATACCCTGACCATAAGTCATGTGGTTTTTACCAATACGTTCACCGACAGTCACAACAATACGTTTCCAACCCACCATGGTTCCAAGACCCAGTGCCAATGCAACAGCGACTTTCACCCATGTTGGAATGTACTGTAAGAACGAATCTAAGTGACTACGATATTCTTTCACAGTCTTTTGTTCAGCTTCTGCCATTGCTGGTAGTTGTTCAGCTTTATCTAGACGTTTAAAAGCAGTGGTACTGAGGTACATGTCATTACGAATCGAAGATACTTCTTGTTCAGGAATATCTTTTAAGTCGCCATACTGTGCAACTCGCTCACCTAGATGATCGGTCAAACTTGCCAAAGCTGGCACAACTTCTGGGCTGACTTCTTTGGTTTGAATGTATTTAGTGAGTACATCACGTGCTTGTGCATCAGGAATATCATTATGCTCTGCGTAGATCGCAGTCGCAGTTTGAGCTGATAACTGATGGAAAGATTGAATATGTTGATTATCTAAGTTCTTATTCAATGAATAAGCCAATGGCACACATCCGATCAAGATCAGCATGATCAGACCCATACCTTTTTGACCATCATTTGAACCGTGCGCAAAACTTACACCTGTACAGGTAAAGATCAAAATTGCACGAATCAGTGGTGGTGGTGGCTTGTTGCCTTCTGGTGGTTGAAACAGTTCAAGCTGTTTGCGGAAAATACGCTTCACCAACAAGAAAACAAGAGCCGCAAA
This sequence comes from Acinetobacter sp. YH12144, assembly GCF_013418345.1. Classification (NCBI taxonomy): domain Bacteria; kingdom Pseudomonadati; phylum Pseudomonadota; class Gammaproteobacteria; order Moraxellales; family Moraxellaceae; genus Acinetobacter; species Acinetobacter sp. YH12144. The sequence continues at coordinate 16,103 of NZ_VPCD01000026.1, forward strand.
TGCAAAACCAATCAGTGGCGAGAACAATAACGCCTTACCGACTTTAAGCACCTGCTCCATATCTACACCGCTCGCACCACCGCCTGCATTTAACAGGTAGTTCATGATGCCAACGCCAAGAATAGAACCAATCAAAGTATGCGAACTAGACGCTGGGATGCCTAAGAACCAAGTCCCTAAATTCCACAAAATCGCTGCGATCAACATAGCGAAAACCATGGCAAAACCAGCACCTGAACCGACATTCATAATCAATTCAACAGGTAATAAGGCAATAATGCCGTAAGCGACTGCACCACTGGCAACCATTACACCCAGAAAGTTACAGAAACCTGCCCACATTACCGCAACTGGTGCTGACAAGGCGTTGGTATAAATCACTGTTGCCACTGCGTTTGCAGTGTCATGGAAACCATTTACAAATTCAAAGCCAAGTGCGATGAATAAGGCTGTGCCCAATAAAATCATTGAATAAAGACTTAAAGGCGGAACATGCGCTAAATCGGCAGTCACCTGAAAACCAATATAAATCAACGTTGAAATAATCACCGTTAAAAATACCGGCATAAAGAATTTCGGTGTAGGCACATGAACATTCGTAGACTTTTGAGTAGTCGACGTGTGCGCTGAATCTACGGGAGTTTGTTTAGAATTCATGCAGGCAGGAATAGAGGATTTTAAAATCCCCATATTGTTCAATTTAATTATGACAATTATATGACAAAGCGGTGTCATATAAAGCAATTTTTCATGCTTTATTTGTTTTTTTAAAGTGTTAAAAACCGACTTTTATACTCTACTTTCATAAAGTAAATCAGTTATTTAATCTGCGTATTTAAACTTTATTTTCTTTGAAACCCAATGTTTCAGCTTATATTTCATCTGTCATGTTTTTTGTCATATTGCATAGCCCTGCTGGATGTTTTTTAATCTTGCCTGAGCAATATGACAAATTCATGAAGCTTTCCATACATTTATATGAAATTGGAATATGAAATTATCAAGTTGCAATATTGCTCATTAATTCAACAAGCTAATAATTGCGCGCTGTGAAGATGATTGAATATCAATAAAACTGCAATGAATTCTGTTAATATATTTGCCGATTTTATATTCCATCGGATTGGGGTTATTTATGTCCACGCTTGCCACCCTAAAAGAGCTGCTCGCTCAACGGATTCTGATTATCGACGGTGCAATGGGCACCATGATTCAGCGTCATAAACTCGAAGAAGCTGACTACCGTGGTGAGCGTTTTGCAGATTGGGCATCTGACCTCAAAGGCAATAATGACCTATTGGTGTTGACACAGCCTCAAATTATTCAAGGCATTCATGAAGCCTACCTCGATGCCGGCGCAGACATCATTGAAACCAACAGCTTTAACGGCACAAAAGTTTCAATGTCTGACTACCATATGGAAGATTTGGTATCAGAGATCAACCGTGAAGCAGCGCGTATTGCCAAAGCAGCTTGTGAAAAATACTCAACGCCTGAAAAACCGCGTTTTGTTGCAGGTGTGCTTGGCCCGACTTCACGTACTTGCTCGATCTCGCCAAATGTAAATGACCCAGCATTTCGTAATATTACTTTTGATGAGTTAAAAGAAAACTATATTGAAGCTGCGCATGCCCTGATTGAAGGCGGTGCGGATATTCTACTCATTGAAACTGTATTCGATACCTTAAACTGTAAAGCTGCCATTTTTGCAGTGAAAGAAGTCTTCAACCAAATTGGCTACGAATTGCCATTGATGATTTCAGGCACGATTACCGATGCCTCTGGCCGAACTTTAACTGGCCAAACTGCTGAAGCGTTCTGGAACTCTGTGCGTCATGGTGATTTATTGTCGATTGGCTTTAACTGTGCCCTAGGTGCAGATGCCATGCGTCCGCATGTAAAAACCATTGCTGACGTTGCCGATACTTTTGTTTCGGCGCATCCGAACGCGGGCTTACCAAATGCCTTCGGCGGTTATGATGAAACCCCTGAACAAACCGCTGCCTTTATTAAAGAATTTGCAGAAAGTGGCCTGATTAACATCACGGGCGGTTGCTGCGGTACAACGCCGGATCACATCCGTGCTATTGCCAATGCCGTAAAAGACATTGCGCCGCGCCAAGTGCCAGAAACCAAACCCGCTTGCCGTCTCAGCGGTTTAGAGCCGTTCAACATTACAGAAGATTCGCTGTTTGTAAACGTCGGTGAACGTACCAACGTGACAGGTTCTAAAAAATTCCTACGTTTAATCCGTGAAGAAAACTTTGCCGAAGCTTTAGAAGTTGCACAGCAGCAAGTTGAAGCCGGTGCTCAGATTATCGACATCAACATGGATGAAGGCATGCTGGATTCAGAAGGCGCAATGGTGCACTTCCTGAATCTTGTAGCCTCTGAGCCTGAAATTTCACGTGTGCCTATCATGATTGACTCATCAAAATGGGAAATCATTGAGGCAGGCTTAAAATGTGTACAAGGTAAAGCGGTTGTAAACTCGATCTCCCTCAAAGAAGGCTATGACGAGTTTGTGCATAAAGCGCGTTTGTGCCGTCAGTATGGCGCTGCCGTGATTGTGATGGCCTTTGATGAACAAGGTCAGGCAGATACTGCTGCATGTAAAAAAGAAATCTGTAAACGCTCTTATGATGTATTGGTGAATGAAGTGGGCTTCCCTGCTGAAGACATCATTTTTGACCCGAACGTGTTTGCAGTGGCAACAGGTATCGAAGAACACAACAACTATGCTGTGGACTTTATTGAAGCAACAGGCTGGATCAAGCAAAACTTACCACATGCGATGATTTCAGGCGGTGTGTCTAACGTATCGTTCTCCTTCCGTGGTAATGAACCTGTACGTGAAGCGATTCACTCTGTGTTCTTGTACCATGCCATCAAGCAAGGCATGACCATGGGTATTGTCAACGCTGGTCAAATGGCGATTTATGATGATATTGATGCTGAACTGAAAGCTGCGGTTGAAGATGTGATCTTGAACCAAAACCAAGGTGAAAGCCATCAAGAAGCTACAGAAAAGCTGCTTGAAGTTGCTGAAAAATACCGTGGTCAAGGTGCTGCGCAAAAACAAGTGGAAAACTTGGAATGGCGTGAGCTTCCCGTAGAAAAGCGCCTTGAGCATGCTTTAGTGAAAGGTATCACCACCTTTATTGATGAAGATACTGAAGAAGCACGTCTGAAAGCTAAACGTCCACTCGATGTGATTGAAGGTCCGCTGATGGACGGCATGAATGTGGTAGGTGATTTGTTCGGTTCAGGCAAAATGTTCCTGCCGCAAGTGGTGAAATCTGCACGTGTCATGAAACAGGCTGTAGCTTGGCTGAATCCGTTCATTGAAGCGGAAAAAACAGCTGGCCAATCTAAGGGTAAAGTCCTGATGGCGACTGTTAAGGGCGATGTGCATGACATCGGTAAAAATATCGTAGGTGTGGTGTTAGGCTGTAACGGCTATGACATCATCGACCTTGGCGTGATGGTGCCTTGCGAGAAGATTTTACAAACTGCGATTGATGAGAAAGTCGACATTATTGGTCTATCTGGCCTGATTACGCCGTCACTGGATGAAATGGTTTTTGTTGCGAAAGAAATGCAGCGCAAAGGCTTTAATGTTCCATTGATGATTGGCGGTGCAACCACTTCTAAAGCACATACGGCAGTGAAAATTGATCCGCAATATTCAAATGATGCAGTCATTTATGTTGCCGATGCATCTCGTGCGGTGGGTGTAGCAACAACTTTACTTTCTAAGGAAATGAAGCCAAAGTTTGTAGCAGAAACCCGTGCTGAATATGAAAAAGTCCGTGAGCGTATTGCTAACAAACAGCCGAAAGCAGCGAAACTGACGTATGCTGAATCGGTTGAAAATGGCTTAAAAATTGACTTTGCAGCCAATGCACCTGTGAAGCCAAACTTTATTGGTACGCAAACGCTGACCAATTATCCATTGGAAACATTAGTTGAATACTTTGACTGGACACCGTTCTTCATTTCTTGGAGTTTGGCAGGTAAATTCCCTGCTATCTTAACTGATGAAGTTGTAGGTGAAGCAGCAACTGACTTGTATGAACAAGCACAGACCATGCTAAAAGACATCATCGACAACAAACGTTTTGATGCTCGTGCTGTGTTTGGTATTTACCCTGCAAACCGTTCAGCAGCGGATTCGGTTGAAGTGTATAGCGAAGATGGTCAATCGGTTACGCATACCTTCCATCACATTCGTCAACAGTCTGATAAAGTGACAGGTAAACCAAACTTGTCATTAGCGGACTTTATTGCGCCTAAAGGTGTCGCAGAAGACTACTTGGGCGGTTTCACTGTATCGATCTTTGGTGCAGAAGAAATGGCCAATGAGTACAAAGCTAAAGGCGATGACTACTCTGCAATTCTTGCGCAATCTTTAGGTGACCGTTTTGCGGAAGCGTTTGCGGAGCATTTGCATGAGCGCATTCGTAAAGAGTTCTGGGGCAACCAAGCTTCTGAAACCTTAAGCAATGAAGAATTGATTAAAGAGAAGTATATAGGCATCCGTCCTGCGCCGGGCTACCCTGCTTGCCCTGAGCATTCTGAAAAAGCGCCATTGTTTGATTGGTTAGGTTCTACCGATAAAATTGGTACGCAATTGACTTCTAGCTTTGCAATGTGGCCGCCTTCATCTGTCAGCGGTTTTTACTATGCAAACCCTGAAAGCCAATACTTTAACGTGGGTAAAATCGCAGGCGATCAGCTTGAGGATTATGCAAAGCGTAAAGGCTGGACTTTGGATGAAGCGAAGCGTTGGTTAGCACCGAATTTGGATGATTCGGTTCAATAATTTGCATTAATAAAAGCTCTCACAGTGAGGGCTTTTATTTTTTAATCCCCCTAAATCCCCCTTTTTCAAAGGGGGACTTTCGCGTATCAATTTAATTACGTGACAGCTCCTCCCTTTTTAAAGGGAGGCTGGGAGGGATTTTTTAGCCAATTTACAAGAAATATTAGTAACTCTTATTTTCATTTTAAATAACCATAAACCTTTATGTTTTAATGGTTCGGGATATTTTAGTCTAGCAACTATTTCTATCTTTTCGATAGTGCTCAACTGTGAATATTTTTTATGTTCTCTTCTTAAATATTTATCTATTCCATTCAATCCTGAACCCAAAAATGCAATTTTAAGATAGGCAGTTGCTATGTGTTTATGACTATATTTTCTACAAATTAAAATAGACAATAATTGTTCACGAAATTTTCTAATCCATGTTCGCTCATACCTTTCAGTAATTACTCTGACATATTGTTGAGCCACTGTACTTGCTCCTTGAAATTCATTTTTAAACTTTGTGCAGTAAATAGCACGAAGCATTGCATAATGATCTATTCCAAAATGCATTGAAAATCTATGGTCTTCAGCAAGGAATAAAATATTGAGTGTTTCATCATCTACGAACTGATAAATACTATCTAAATGAACTTCACATTTCTTGAAATCAGAATTTATTTCATCAAAGTTTAGAATTTGAAATAACTTAGCTACAAAATAAAATGGAATGGTTGCTAAGAAATAAAGTGCCCTCATACTTTACCTTTGATTTCAGCAATAGATTGGGGAAATGGTTCTTTAGATAACCAAACTTTTCCTTTTTGATCAGCAACCATTGAATAAAAATCACCTTCAAACTTAGTTGCTTTACGATCACTAAAAAAGATGAAATTTTTCCTTAATTCAAATCTGCAATAAATTGTTGATTGTCTCCGCTCTCCATATTCAGTTGCATGTAAAGTTAATATATCTGGACCAAAAATATTTTTTTGAATTGACCCTTCTATTTGTGCTCTAGCACGATGTTTACCAGTATATTTAAGGACATGTCGGCTATGCGTAAAACGTTTTCCATAAGTAGAATCTTCATAAATTTTTTCAGAGGCTCCTCGAATATTATTCCCCTCTAATCTCAAAAATAAATTATGTTGTAATTCCATATTTTCATAGGGTCTATATGCTGTTTTCTCAGTTTTAGATCTCAAATACCATTTTCCTGAAAAGTCTGGTATTCCTAAAACCCGTTCTCTAACCCAGAAGAAAAGACCAGCAATAATGATTGCTGCAAAAACTGCTTCTAATACATCCCCACATGCAAAATCCTTAATTAATACATCCAAAAGTTCAATTTCACTCATTTTTAAGATTTTTATAAAGAAATTGATTCATTTTATATAAAACATAAAGTCTTTTAAAGGAAAAACTCTATAAAAAACAATCAACTTATCTAGAAAACCATGAGATTAATTACCTTTATATTTCTATTTTTTCTTATAATCCCTCCTAATCTCCCTTTGAAAAAGGGAGGAACTACGCGAATCCACAATGGCAATCAAATTCGTGTGAAGTCCCTCTTTCTTAAAGAGGGATTTAGGGAGATTCTTTCAGACAATACCGATAAATCACTTCCACCACATCATCAATCTGCGCCATTACCTGCCCATTATCAAACCTCAGCACTTTTAGCCCAAGCTGAGCCAAAGCTTCATCTCGAATTCGATCTGCCTCTAATTCTTCAGGCGAAAAGTGCTGACTACCATCGCACTAAAGCCTACATTCAAGCCCTCACCCCAGCCCTCTCCCAAAGGGAGAGGGAGCACCATCTAATTTAATAATCAGGTTAATTCAATAGTGAAAGTTCCCTCTCCTCTCAGGAGAGGGTTAGGGAGAGGTAAATCAGTCATGTTATTGCGTAAATCACGCGAGGCTTGTTTTAAATTTTTATTGTAGGGTTTCATTTTATTCTTCTATTTTAATATTTTTAATCCCTCCTAACCTCCCTTTAAAAAAGGGAGGGACTATCACGTAATTCATTTAATCACATGAAAAAGTCCCCCTTTGTAAAAGGTGAGAAGCGTAGCTTCGCAAGAGAGGGATTCTATCGAAGAATATATACAACTGAGACGTCAATTTTCCACCACACTCATCGATCAACTGCCCTTTTTTACACTTTTATGTCAGACACCACGCCAATTTCCTTATAATAATCACTTTAGATCTCCCCAAATTCATAACCCATTGGTGCATTAATGAAAAAACTCATGAACGGTGCAGAAAACATCGTAATTGAAATGTGCAAAGGCTTTGTTCTTGCCCATCCAGAACTCGCATTTAACGAGTCGCACAAAATCATTACACGCAAAGAAAAGCACAATAACGTGGCACTTATCAGTGGTGGTGGTAGCGGTCACGAACCTGCCCATGCAGGTTTTGTCGGTACAGGCATGTTAGACGCTGCCGTATGTGGGGACGTGTTTGCATCTCCATCGCAAATTCAGGTCTATAAAGCCTTACAACACGTCGCAACCGACAAAGGCGTGTTGATGATCATCAAAAACTATTCTGGCGATATGATGAATTTCCAGAATGGCGCAGCCCTTGCAACTGAAGACGGCATTAAAGTTGACTATGTAAAAGTGGCAGATGACATTGCGGTTAAAGACAGCCTATATACAGTCGGTCGTCGTGGTGTTGCAGGCACAGTATTTGTACATAAGATTGCAGGCGCAGCAGCATCAAAAGGCTTAGAACTTGCAGACGTAAAAGCGATTGCTCAAAAAGCTGCAGACAACGTCATTAGCCTTGGTTTTGCTTATAGCTCATGTACTGTTCCAGCCAAAGGCACGCCAACGTTTACTTTGACTGATGACGAAATGGAATATGGCGTCGGCATTCACGGTGAACCCGGCATCCGTCGTGAAAAAATATTGCCTTCTAAAAAAATGGCACAGCGCATCGTGGATGATTTATTCCTCGACCGTCCAGACATGAAAGAAGTTGCAGTCTTGGTCAATGGCTTTGGTAGCACACCGCTGCAAGAGTTGTATGTCTTTAACCATGATGTATGCGAACACCTTGCACGTAAAGGCATCAAAATTTACCGCACATTTGTCGGCAACTACATGACCAGTATCGACATGAATGGTGCATCTGTGTCCTTGCTTGCTGTCGATGATGAATTGAAAACCTACCTCGATGCAGCAGCCAATACCCCTGCATTTAAAATGGATGGTTCAGCAGCACAGCCTTTAACTTTTGTGTCCAAAGATTCTTCAGCCGAAGCTGTAGTAAACACCCAAGTTGAAACACAGCCTGAACATGCGGTGATTAGCAATGAGCAATTCACCATCGAAAACATGCGCTATGTGGTGGATGTGATGTCTGCCTGTATCATTAGAAATGAAGTGCCATTCTGTGAGCTGGACGCGCATGCTGGTGACGGCGACTTCGGTATGAGCGTGGCGAAAGGCTTTAAGCAATTAAAACGTGAATGGCAAAGTCTGATTCAAGCGCAGCAGATGGATGAATTCATGCTGAACTGCTCAATGATCATTATGGAACATTGTGGTGGCGCGTCTGGCCCAATCTGGGGTTCAGCATTCCGTGCGGCAGCGAAATCAATTCAAGGCAAATCAGTTTTAACTGTCGCTGATTTTGCCGAGATGCTGCAAGCAGCGATCAAAGGCATTCAAACTACAGGTGAGCGTTCATTTGGACGCGGCGCAGTGGTGGGTGATAAAACCCTGATTGATGCACTTGTACCATGCGCAGATTCTTGGTCTGCCCATACCGATAAATCCTTTAAAGAAAACTTTGTACTTGGTGCAAAAGCGGCGGTTCAAGGCGCTGAAAAGACCAAAGAAATCGTAGCGCGTATGGGACGTGCGGGAACTGTAGGCGACCGTAGTCTTGGCTATCCAGATGCTGGCGCACATGGTTTAGGTGTAATCTTTACGGATATTGCAGAACATATTAAATAACTGAGCATCTTTAAAAATTGCCAGACCACATCAAAAGCATCGATTCGTCGGTGCTTTTTTATGACTATTTTAAAGCACTTTTTTTATCAAATATCTCATGCATACAATACCCTTAGCATGAAATCCATTTTCAAATAATGCTTAAAAATTAACACAATTGAGCTGCTTTATCGCCCAGCGCTTTGCTAAGTTAAAACACATAACGATTAAAAAGGATGAGACATGGATATCACTCAAATTTTCATCCATGACACGACATGGAGCTTTGCTGCTGAAGTTATCTTACGCAGCATCATTATGTTCGTTTTAATTATCGTTTTTTTACGCCTTACAGGGAAACGTGGCGTTCGTCAGTTGTCTATTTTTGAGGTCGCGATCTTACTCGCTTTAGGCTCAATTGCTGGCGATCCGATGTTTGATGAGGAACTCCCCATCTTACAAGCTCTCATCGTGATGACGGTGGTGATTGGTTTATACCGCGTAATCACTTGGCTAATGATGAAATACCAACCCTTTGAAGATTTAATTGAAGGCAAAGCCCTCTACATTGTGGAAGATGGTGAATTGGTTTTAGAAAAGATTAAACAAGGTAAAATGTCACATGATGAATTCTTCTCTGAAATGCGTCAGCAAAATGTTGAGCATCTAGGACAAGTTCGAGTTGGTTTATTAGAAAGTGATGGCAAGTTTAGTATTCTGTTTTACCCACCTGAACAAGTGCGTTATGGACTGCCACTATTTCCGAAACCCTATAAAGCGGTTCGAGATATCAAAATGCATCAGCTGTATGCCTGTACGCACTGTGGCAAAACCATGTACATTCACGGTGCTCAGGATACCTGCCCGCGCTGCGGATGTTGTGGCTGGGCTGAAGCGATTAATACACAGCGTTTAGCTTAAGCATTCAAGGCTTAAACTTAAAATTCTGTGCCTCTTCAATTAAACACGTCATCAAATACAGTCAGACCCAACGACCATCACCTCAAACCCACCCTTCAATGTTTTATTCGCCATCTAAAAGTGCAGCAGCAGAGATTTCATGGGTTAATATCTGTGCATCATTTCAATTCAGGCAAGACATCAAGCTTTCATCTTTTAAAGACCCCAAGATGCTCAGACAGACTCCCAAAAATGTATCATTCGTCAATTTTCAGTTTCATTCTCGCGCTAACATCTATCAATCAGATAAAAATACAAAATAATGAATTGCCCTGAATTAACTCAGAAATGGCGCTATTTGTTTTTCATTTTTTAAACAGATTCAAAAAACATAGTTTTTCACTTAATAATCATTCATTTAATTTTCTCATTGCAAAACACTATTGCACCACTTTAGTGCGTTAATATCACACCCATGCAAGTCTTTGCTTTATATCGAGTCTTATGTATTTTTAAGTTTTTTTAATCAAAATTTCCCTAGCGCCAATCTCTTTTCCATTTTTTTTCGCTCGATATACTGAAGTTCTTTTCGTGAACTAGCGCACTAAACTGGAACACCTTATGCAAAATATAGATCTCCTCTTTCTCCTTCTTGGTGCAGTATTGGTTCTTGCCATGCATGCTGGCTTTGCATTTTTAGAATTAGGTACAGTACGACATAAAAATCAGGTCAATGCGCTGAGTAAAATTTTGACTGACTTTTCTATTTCCGCAATTGCATACTTTTTTGTGGGTTATTACATCTCTTATGGTCAGCACTTTTTCCATATTGGGGACACTTTAGCAGCCGATCATGGCTACAACTTAATGCGTTGTTTCTTCCTGCTGACTTTTGCCGCAGCCATTCCAGCGATTATTTCAGGTGGTATTGCTGAACGTGCAAAAATGCGGACTCAAGCGATTGCCACATTATTATTGGTCGCTTTGGTCTATCCATTCTTTGAAGGCATGGCATGGAATGGTAATTTTGGGCTACAAGCATGGTTAGAACGCACATTTGGCGCAGCATTTCATGATTTTGCAGGTTCGGTCGTGGTACATGCGATGGGCGGTTGGATCGCTTTAGCTGCAATACTTTTACTTGGCGCACGTCATGGACGCTATAAAAAAGACGGTCGTATCAGCGCGCACCCGCCTTCAAGTATTCCATTCCTTGCCTTAGGTTCTTGGATTTTAATCGTCGGTTGGTTTGGCTTTAACGTGATGAGTGCACAACGTTTGGATGCCATTTCAGGACTGGTTGCGATTAACTCTCTCATGGCAATGGTGGGTGGCACGCTTGCAGCAAACTTTATGGGTAAAAATGACCCCGGTTTCTTACATAATGGTCCCTTAGCAGGTTTGGTTGCAATCTGTGCAGGCTCAGATGTAGTTCATCCTGTCGGTGCGTTAATTATCGGCGCTATCGCAGGTCTGATCTTTGTCAAACTATTTACATACACTCAAAACAAACTCAAAGTCGATGATGTACTTGGCGTATGGCCACTACACGGTGTCTGTGGTGCTTTCGGTGGTATTGCAGTGGGTGTATTTGGACAAAAATGGTTGGGCGGTTTAGGCGGTATTTCAATGATCTCTCAATGTATCGGCACGCTACTCGCAATCTTGATTGCATTGGCAGGTGGACTCATCGTTTATGGTCTACTCAAAGTCACAATGGGCATTCGCTTAGATCAAGAAGAAGAATTCCGTGGTGCAGACTTAAGTATTCACCGTATTTCGGCAAACTCTGAAGAAAACATGTTCTAAACAGCACAATCTAAAGCGGCATTTATGCCGCTTTTTTTACCCTGAACTTCGCTTAAAGCTTGAGTTTAAATCACCTTATTTTAGAAAATCTAAGACCTGATCCAAATGCTGAATTTTATTGGGAATGCTGTGCTGTTGTTCTGCACTTAAAGCATGAAAGCCTTCAAGCAAAACGGCAGACATCCCTGCTTGGCTCGCACCATAAATATCATTGACAGGATGATCACCAATAAATAAACACTCGGTTTCAGCCACGCCCAATTCACGACAACTATGCTGAAATATTTCAACTTTGGGCTTACTGATCCCGGCACTTTCCGAGCTGATGATCTGATCAAAATACGATGCAAAACCTAGTCCATTTAAAATGTTCAGTCGTGTGGCATGTCCACCATTCGACACCACCGCCAATTTATACTGCTGTTGTTTTAGTTGCTGCAGCAAGCTCAATGCCCCAGGCATCGCCACGGCAAACTGACCGAAGTACTGAAACCAAAATTTTGTGAGCTCATCAAAATCGGGTTGATGTATCCAATTCAGCTCCGTTTGTAGAGCATAAGCGACAGATGCCCCAATACTCGGATGAGTAAGGAGTTCTTTTTTCGGATATCCCACATTATCTATACGGTTAATAATACGTTTAATCTGTACAAGGTCTACCTCCACCAGCGTCGACTGATAAGACTTGGCTAAATACTGCGTATACGCCTGAACGCTGTGATCTCGGTGAGTCAAAGTATTATCTAAATCAAAAAGGACTGCACGTATGCTCATAAATCTTTATTACTGAGTTTTCAAAAACTTTAACACAATGCCCGTTTTGCTTTATGCACCTTCTTCACTATCGATATCGATACAGTTCAAATAGCCGATTAAGTCTGATTTAAGCTTCGTGGTTTCAAATAGCAGCATTCAAACAAAATAATTTCAGCACATCACACGACTTATGCTCTCGAACCGTTCCTTTTTATTACGACAAGCCCTGCTGCTCACGCTCAGTATGATTGGCCTACTTTATTTTTTCCCCGTTGGTGGTTCGCTCGACCAAGCTTTTATTCAGCCTTGGGTCGACCTACATGGTAGTTTTCCTCATCGTAATGATTGGGCACTTGCTGTGCTGAACCATCGCTATATCAAGAATATCGTCATAGGCGTTTATGTTCTCTATATCGCAGCATGGATATGCAGTTTTAAATATCCTCATCTAAAAGCACGCAAGTTTGAATTTGGTTATTTTATCGTAGTGGCTCTACTCAGCACGGCAATCATTGGGTTGCTCAAATCACAATCTGCACATGCCTGCCCTTGGAATATGACAGTCGCTACAGCCCATGGCTTTTCTTGGGATTTTTCAGCACGCCAAGGACACTGTTTTCCCGGTGGTCATGCTGCAACTGGTTTTGCCCTAATCACTGGATATTTTGTTTATCGAATACATCGACCTGCCCGTGCCTACTTCTTTTTATCTGCAGGGCTGATTTTAGGCTTTGCTTTTGGCTGGGCGCAAATGATGCGGGGTGCGCATTTTCTGAGTCATAACCTTTGGACCGTATGGATCATTTGGGCATTTAATTGTGTCATGTATGTGCTGTTTTCTCGCCATTTCACTGCATCGACTACGCAGCAAAACAGCAAACCTTTTACATGGATCTAATTAAGTCCCTGAATTGAGCTTGATCTGAAAATGATTGAGTCACTCATGATTCACTAAATGGGATCTGTAAACTCACTTTCAGACCACCCAATGTTTCACTTTTAGAAAATTTCAAATCCGCACCGATATGTTTTGCGGCTTTATCCACGATCGCTAGCCCTAAACCACTTCCAATTTCTTCATGATTATAAATTCGATAAAAGCGTTTTCGAATTTGCTCATATAAAGCTGGGTCGATGCCAGGCCCACTATCTTCAACCTGTACAACCGCCTGCCCCGCATGTTCAAAGACGGAGACATTAATCATGCCCTGTGCAGGGATATATTTAATGGCATTATCAATCAAATTAAAAATGATTGAATGTACCGTTGGCTCAAGACTATATAAGGCAATGCTTTGTTGTTGCTCCATGCCAAGGTCAATATCTTTTTGCATCGCCAAATGTACCAGTTGCTCCACGCAATTGGTTGCGACTTGCTTAAGATCAAAATGTTGTTTGCGCTCAAGTTCAAAGACCGAGGCATCTTGTTTTGCCAAACTCAATAATTGACTGACCAAATGCTGAATACGAATTAAACCTTTACTCAAATTTTGTAGAGCGTCATCTTGTGGAAATTTTTGTAGCAAAATCTGCATTTGCAAATTCAGTGCGGTAATCGGGGTCCGTAACTCATGCGCTGCGTCAGCAATAAACTGGCGCTGTTCCTGCTGTGACAATGAAATTCGTTCAAACAACTGGTTCATTTCAATAATAGTCGGTGCAATTTCCTCTGGATACGGCATTTGAGAGATTGGAGAAAGTTCAAAGGCATCCCGTTTTGCCAGTTCTTTTTTAAATTTTTCCAGTGGGTTTAAACTGCGTTGAATCAACCATCCCAAAGCGATTAATGCAAAAGGTATAAAAACCAAATAGGGAATAAACATGCTACTGGCCAATTCTGCTGCAAGATGCTGTCGTACCGATTCTTGCTGACTGACCTGAATTTGCCGATCTGCAAGTGGCAAAATATAGGTATGCCACTCATCTTGTTGGGTATTGTGGGTATAAAAACCGGCTTTGGGCTGAGGCGCGACCAATAATTTTAATTGATGGGTTTGATGCGCATTGGACTGATAAGTCCACACATCAACAAATAAATCTTCTTCGTGATAACGCTTATGTTGATCAAATTCGCCGCGAATAGGCTGCGGATCATGCTCTGCAACACGTTCCGCCAAATTTTGCATTTGCGCATCTAAAATTTCATTAATTTCTTCAAGTGCAATTCGATAAGCTGAAAACACCAAAAGACAGCCCAAAAACATACTGAAAACAGACACATAAATAATTAGTCTCTTTTTCAGAGAATAAGGCTGCTGCATGGTTGATAATTCCTTTGCCTTAACCGAGTCGATAACCTAAACCACGAATGGTGCGAATAAAATCTTTGTCTAATTTTGTTCTGAGATGATGCACATACACTTCTATGGTATTACTACTGATATCACTATCAAAATCATAAAGCTTATCTTCTAAATTGGCTTTCGAAAAAATCTTATTCGGATGCGTCACCAGTGGAATCAATATGGCCCATTCACGGTTAGATAAATCAACATATTGCCCCTTATAGCGTGCAAGATGCTGCTCAATATCTAAAATCAATTCACCATGTTTTAAAATTTTCTGTGGTGCTTCGACTGAACTCAGCCCTGTGCGTCGAAGGAGCGCATGAATCCGTGCAAGTAATTCATCAAACTCATAAGGTTTAATCAGATAGTCATCTGCCCCATGGTTTAAACCATCTACACGATTTTGTAATTGATCACGTGCCGAGATGATTAACACTGGCAATTTAGGCTGCATTTGACGAATTTGTTTCAGGACTTGCATACCATCCATCATCGGCAAACCCAGATCTAGTAAGACGATATCAATCCCCCCTTGCATTATGAGCTTTAAGCCATCGATACCATTATTCACCCACTCGACTTCAAACTGTTGATAGTTCAACAAGGTTTTAGTCGATTCGGCAATCATGAAATCATCTTCAATAATAAGTATTTTGTGCATGGCTTAAGTCCTGCGCTGTACTGAAGTACATTGTTGCAACATATTGTTTTTTTCATCAATCACTTGAGTCTGCACATCGAGCAAACTCAATAGCGATGGAAATAGATTATCCTGACTTAATTTTTTGCTTTTTTGTGCCATTAAACAAGTATATTGCGCTGAATTATTTTTTTGCCACGCCGGTGAAAACCACATCAACATCGGTACATGCGTTTGCTGTGACGGTGCAATTGCGTATGGAGAACCATGTAAATATAAGCCATGCTCACCTGTCGACTCACCATGATCGGACAAATACCACAGTCCTGTTTGATAGTGGTCAGTCACTTTTAAAGTGTTAATCAATTTACTCAGTACATGGTCGGTATAGACAATACTGTTGTCATAACTATTTATTAATTCCGTCGAGCTACATCCCTGTATGGCATTGCTATTACAGGTTGGCTTAAATTTTTGAAACGCTGCGGTACTTCGTTTGAAATAAGCAGGGCCATGACTGCCCATTTGGTGTAACACAATTAAACGGGGAGTTGGATCTGCTTTGGGGATCGAAGCCAAATATGCCTTCAAACCATCCACCAAGATTTCATCATGACATTCGCCATCGGCATCACACCACTTTTTCTTCAGCGCTTCAGGAAATTCATATTTTTCAACACGTGTACATGTGCCCTTACAGCCTGAATTATTATCTAGCCACGTCACCTTATAGCCTGCACGCTGTGCAATATCGAGTAAACCTTCGCGATGACTTGCAAGCTGTTCGTCATATTCGGTTCTCGGCATACCCGAGAACATACAAGGAACAGACACAGCGGTTGCCGTGCCACATGAACTGACTTGGCTAAAATTGATAATATTTTGCTGACTGAGTTCAGGATTGGTATTTTTAGCATAGCCATTGAGTGAAAAACTTTCCGCGCGCGCAGTTTCACCAACCACTAAGACCATCAATTTTGGTAAGCTTTTGGCGCTTACGTTTTCAACCATATGTGCATCTTCACCATAGTTCAGCAATGGCAAATTCTGTTTCGGTGCTTTTTTGTGATAATAGGAAAATGTCGAAGCGATACTGTTTTGTGGTGAGAGCATGCCTTTTAAGTCACGATGCTCACGAAAAATCGCAGCATAATCGACAAAATAAACAAACAGCAAAGCACCCAAAAGGATGAGCGATAGCACTATATGTAGACCCTTTTTGGCTACGACCGTGCTTAGGGCTTCTTTATGCAGTGGCAAAAGCCAGATCAATAGCACTGGCAAAATAACCAGTCCAAAGACCCAGATAAAAAATTGTGGCGAGATTAAATCCTGCACTTCCTTTACATCTGTTTGCATCATGTTCTGCACTTGGTCAGATGTAATGGTCACGCCTAAACTATTGACGAAATAAGCACTCAAGCCACCAATGATCAGCAAAACACTCGCCAAAAGTTTTGAATTCCATCGCCATTGCAGGAGTTGCATCAGCACATTATAAAGTGCCACCACCACCAGTACGGTTGCCGCTAAAAATAGTCCGGCCTTCAGCCCCGTATAAGGCGTGAGCTGCTGGATTTGCTGATAAAACGTAAGGTTCAAAACCACCCCAAGCCATAAGGCAAGCACGAGGTTAAATTGACTTAAACTAAGTCTTGGAATTTTTTGCTGTATTTTAGCTATGACCTGAAGCATATTGGCATCAATTATTGATCTTTGATGCCCTAATCTAAAAATTCAAACTTAAAAATCACTTAAAATTGATCAAAACCAAGCAAGAAAAATCAAAAAAGGCGATGTAAAACATCGCCTTTTGAACAACTTAAATCAAGGTCTTAGAATTTAAATTCTAGACCTGTACCCAATACGGGTTGTTCGCTTTCATCTGGACCTTTTTCAAGTGCCAAGTAACCCGCATAGCCATATGCTTTCACTTGTTTGCTAAATGCATAATCCGCACCTGCAATGAATTGCTGAGCTTCGTAATCATCACCCACTTTATAGGTCGTGGTATTTTGACTATATTGTGCTTTTACTGTCCACGCTTTTGCAGAGGGTAAATTGTATTCTGCACCGACTAACCAACCTTGAGCATCATCAATATTTTCTGCTGCAACTTCATTACCTTTAGCAGCCTCAACCTCTGATGTTTGATACAGTGCTTTGAGGGCCAAACCACCTTCAAGATTTACACGACCAATCGCACGAACGGTATTGGCTGCCGCAAATGCTTTTGTACCCGCAACTTCAGGACTTTCAGCATTTAAAATCCCTACACCACCAAAGTTCGATGGAATAGCTTTGTCATACGCTAAACCTGCAACAACAACGGGGCTGTCATAGACAACAGACGCCGACCAAGCATCGCCAAGACCACGACCTGCAGTTTTTACTACACCTTTGTCGCTCTTGATTCCTGAAGATTCACCTGTTGCAAGCAATGCATTAACTTTAATTGCACCTTCAGCAATTTTAAATGCTGGTGATTCATAGACAACAACGTTATCTACACGGTTTTCACCCGTCATGATGCCTGTAACATCAGCACGGTTACCCACGTAGTTGTTGAATGTATCAACCGGACTAGACAATTGTTTTAATGGTGTATCGTGTGCACCGACTTTCAATGTACCAAGTTTCGCATCTTTCAAACCAACGAAGCGGTTACGCTTAGACCAGTCATCGCCTTCGCCGTCTGAGTTAAATGCCCATTCAATTGCATAAACTGCGCTTAAACGGTCAGTCAGTTTTTCATCACCCTTTAAACCCAAGAAAGAACTGTTTGAACTGATTTCAACGACATCTTTATCTGAAACACCCGTTTTATTATCTTCAGGTAAATAATCAACTGACGCATCAATTTCACCGTAGAAGGTTGGTGCTGCAAAGGTTGACCCAGCCAAAAGGCTCAATGCGATAGCCGCTGCTAACTTAGTTTTCATCAAAAATTTTCCTTAAATTATTTTGTAACAGATATTACACACGCGAAACATATTACAAAATTATTAAAATAATATTTGCATTGCTCTTTTAGTGCTTTAGCTGATAAAAAACAACCAAAATCATGATTTAGAAGTGATTTTGGTCATTTTTTGATGCTTTTCCCCAAAATAGAATCGGGACTAAGCTCAATGCAGCCAAACCTGTGATCCAAAATAAATAAGTGCTATAACCCAACTGATCGGCCACTATGCCACTGATGCTATACAGCCCCCCACTCACCGTAGCCATAATGGCAACCTGAAATGTAAAGTCCGTTGCTGCAAATGCTTTACGACTATATTGCATCACCAAAGTCAGCATGATCACGAGCAGCATGGCTGAAATCATGTCTTCGGCAGCATTAATGCCATAGATCAGACATTCATGGACTGGCCGTTTAGCCTCGAACTGCAAAGCCAGCCATGCATAGGCTAATAAGCTGAATATTTTCAATACTGAATAGAAAACCAAGGCTTGCGCCCGAGAAATATACTTCAAGCTAAGACCAGCAAGCCCTGCCCCAATTAAAGCAGCCACTGCACCTAGCATGGTGACATATAGACCGATTTGACTAAAACTCAATCCTAAATCGACCATCAGCGGCTTAAGTAAGGGTCCTGCTAGACCATCTGCAAGCTTAAAACTCAATAAGATCATCAGCCACAGTGTGAGGGTTTTAGTTTGGGTAAAATACTTCAAATACTGGCGAATGGCGTAGAACAAGCCTGAAGTATGCTTATGGTTGTTATCATGCTCTTGAGAGGATTTTATGTTGAGTGGCGGCTTTAAAGGTTCTCGATACATAAAAATAGGAATGGTATTGATGAACACCAATGCCGCTAAAAACAGAAATGTAGCTTGCCAATCCAACCAATCCAAGGCCCAAAGCACAGCACCACCACCGACAATAAAGCCGAGTCTGGAACCAATCACCTGAAAGGTATTGCCCCAGTGCTGTTGGTCAGTTTTTAAAATATTGACAGCCAAGCCATCGGTTGCGACATCTTGAGTCGCACCGACCAAATTCATACTGAGTAAAGCCACAAAAAACAGCAGCAGGTACATCGGTTCATTCAAGCTTTGGATCGGCAAAAAGGACAGAAAGACCAAGACCACCACGGACAACAACTGCATTGGGATAATCCAACTCCGATAGTGCCCTTTGGACCTTGAACCATGTCGATCAATCCACGGAGCCCAAAAAACTTTGATCGACCATGGCAGCATGAGTAATCCAAAGCCACCAATATGTGCCAAAGACACACCTTGCGCTCTTAAAATCACTGGTAAAGCATGCGTCATAAAACCGACAGGTAACCCTTGCGCCCAATATAAGGAAAACAGTAAAAGATAGAGCTGACGAAGCTGGATCATAAGTTCCTTAATATTGAATGCGCTGAAGTTACATTTAGAGTAGTCAAAATACGGCTATTTTGCCAATGATCTAAAAAAATCATCGACCTAAGATAAAGGTCAATACTGATGCCGTATTTTTAAAGTGCATCACGTCGAAAATGGATTTCACTTATATAAGAATATGCAATGAATCAAAAGACTCAATTATTTCCAGTTTTGCCCGATCAAGTTCCATCACGCGGCTCCCCCCTGAGCCGCGCTATTTTTAAAAAACTTTTTTTGGCACAAGGATGGAAATTTGACGGCGAATTTCCCAACCTTGCCAAAGCTGTAGCGATCATTTCTCCGCATACTTCTAATATAGATGCATGGCATGGTTTTCTCGCCTTGCTTGGAATCGGGATAAAATAACCATTTTTGGTAAAAACACCCTTTTTGATACTCCCTTAAAACCACTTTTGGATTGGGTCGGCGTGATCCCTGTGCAACGTGAAAATCCACATGGACTGACGCATGAAATTGCTGAGATTGTCCAAGCGACAGATCAAATTTGGATTGTAATGGCACCTGAGGGAACACGAAAAAAAGCCGATAAAATCCGCAGTGGTTTTTACTATATTGCCTATGAAGCACAGATACCTATTGTGATGTTTAGCTTTGATTATGCAAAGAAAACCATTCATTGCTTGGGTGTTTTTGAACCCAGTGGAGATTTTGAAACTGATCTCGAAAAAATTTTGAAGATTTATGATGGCAAATTTTCCCCGAAAAATCCCGAATGGTTGGCCTTGCCGTTACAAAAGCACTGGAAAAAGCCCTAGTCAAATGGCTATTTTTTTGATGTGATGTGCACTTTGTATATTTAACCATCAGATTTCACCCATGAAACTTTTGCAATACCTGATTCCTAGCCTCTTCGTATTGGCACTCACTGGCTGTGACTCTGCAACTAAAACGCCAGCGACCACGACACCTACACCAGCCAAAGCACGTGAACCGGTGATCGCGATTGCGCTCGGTGGCGGCGGTGCCAAAGGTTTTGCTCATATTGGTGTGCTTAAAGTGCTCGAATCGCACGGTATTAAACCTAAAATTGTGACTGGGACCAGTGCGGGTAGTTTTGTCGGTAGCTTGTACGCCAGCGGTAAAACACCTTATCAAATGCAGCAATTGGCCCTGAACTTTAAAGAGTCCGATATTCGTGACTTAACCTTAAATAGCCAAGGCATTATTCAAGGGCAAAAACTGCAAGACTTTGTTAATAAAAACGTCGGAAATAAATCAATTGAACAATTTCCAAAGCGCTTTGCTGCCGTAGCCACCCGTTTGGATAATGGCAGTAAAACTGAATTTAACCGTGGTAATGCAGGCCAAGCGGTACGTGCATCGTGCAGCATTCCAAATGTATTTGTACCTGCAACCATTGCAGGGGTGAAATATGTCGATGGTGGTTTAGTCAGCCCGATTCCAGTCAAAACGGCACGTGATATGGGTGCAGATATCGTGATTGCGGTTGATATTTCTGCGCGTCCTGACGGTAGCAAAGCCGTAAGCATGTTTGGTTTACTCGATCAAACCATTAACATCATGGGACAACAAAGTATTAATGAAGAACTGAAAAATGCCAATTTCGTGATTCAACCTAAAGTGGGACATATTGGCACACTCGATTTGAAGTCGAGCAATGCGACGATTTTAGAAGGTGAAAAAGCGGCACAGCTTAAAGTGAATAGCATTATTAAGGCGATCGACAACTTTAAACAGTCCCCTGCGGCCTTTAAACCAGCACCAAAAGCGAAAATATAATTCAACGATTCTTTTTATATTCATTGAGTTATACATCTGCTACATTGATATAGATACTGGTTCATCTATATCAATTCACCCTTATATAAGAGTAGATGTATGGAATTTATTTTAGAACCTTGGCACTGGTTTGTATTGGGCGTCGCTTTGATGCTTTTTGAACTGATTTTGCCGTCTTTTGCAGCGCTCTGGTTTGGTGTTTCTGCAATTTTGGTTGGGATCTTATATTGGATCTTTCCATCCATGGACTTTAATGTGCAAATTGTGGTTTGGATTATTTTTGCCGTGCTCTGCACATTTTTGTGGTTCAAATTTATTAAGCCTTTATCCATTGATAAAACCAAAGCAGGTCTGTCCCGTGAAGCGACGATTGGCCAAGTGGGTATGGTGATTCAAACCCAGCTCAATCATGGCAGCGTTAAAGTTCGCTTCCCGATGCCTGTTTTAGGTTCAGACGAATGGCATTGCCGTACCCAAGATGCACTTCAAGTCGGTGATCGCGTTCGCGTGACCGATATTTTAGGCAATGATTTAGTCGTCCAACTGCACAGCAGCAACCACCCCGCTGACAATCCATAAATAAGTGAGAAATGACATGTCTGGTGTTTCTATTGTTTTTTTAGCGCTCTTAGTTTTTGTAGCCGTCACCATTTTTAAAGGTGTTCGTATTGTTCCCCAAGGTTATAAATGGATTGTTCAGCGTTTAGGTAAATACCATACCACGCTCAATCCGGGACTGAACTTTGTGATTCCGTATGTCGATGAAGTGGCTTATAAAGTCACAACCAAAGATATCGTCTTAGATATCCCCTCTCAGGAAGTGATCACACGTGACAACGCGGTACTGCTGATGAATGCTGTGGCTTATATCAATTTAACCACACCTGAAAAAGCAGTTTACGGTATTGAAAACTACACATGGGCGATTCAAAACTTAGTTCAAACCTCTTTACGTTCAATTGTCGGTGAAATGGACCTCGATGATGCACTGTCATCGCGTGATCATATTAAGGCTAAACTTAAAGCCGCAATTTCTGACGATATTTCTGACTGGGGTATTACGCTTAAAACTGTAGAAATTCAAGATATTAAACCTTCTCATACCATGCAAGCTGCGATGGAAGAGCAAGCGGCCGCTGAACGTCAACGTCGTGCGACAGTGACCAAGGCAGACGGGGAAAAACAAGCGGCTATTTTAGAAGCAGATGGTCGTTTAGAAGCCTCTCGTCGTGATGCAGAAGCTCAAGTGGTATTGGCAGAATCGTCACAGCGTGCAATTGAAATGGTGAGTTCAGCCGTCGGCGATAAAGAAATTCCAGTTGCATACTTACTCGGTGAACAATACGTCAAAGCCATGCAAGATATGGCTAAATCTAATAATGCCAAAACTGTGGTATTACCTGCGGATGTACTGAATACGATTCGTGGTGTAATGGGTCGTAATAACTAAATCTCCGTATTAATTAAAATGGGTCGTGACATACGGCCCATTTTTATGCCCAAAACAAAAAAGAAGGCAAAGTTTGTGAATTTATGTTTAAATTTCACGTTATTTTTTTGACGTTTTAGGACTTATCGTTCGATTTCACCTACTTGGCTTAGGCAAATCCCATTGAGTCCCCTAATTAAACGCAATTGTCCAACGCCAAAGCGGATACCGTATGAGCTCCCTGAATCCCACCCTAATTACCTTTCTCTTTTATATTGTCGCCATGGTCGTGATCGGTTTACTTGCATACCGTGCGACCAGTAACTTTTCTGACTACATTTTAGGTGGCCGCCGATTAGGGAGCTTTGTCACTGCCCTTTCTGCAGGTGCATCGGATATGAGTGGTTGGTTGCTCATGGGTCTTCCGGGTGCGATTTACCTTTCAGGTTTATCTGAAATGTGGATTGCAATTGGTCTGATCATCGGTGCTTGGCTCAACTGGCTACTTGTTGCAGGTCGTCTCCGTGTACATACCGAAGTTCAAAATAATGCTTTAACCCTACCTGACTATTTCTCAAATCGTTTTAACGATCAAAAGAAAATCTTACGTATCGTGTCTGCTGTGATTATTTTGATTTTCTTCGCAATTTACTGTGCTTCAGGCATGGTTGCAGGCGCTCGATTATTTGAAAGTATGTTTGGTATGTCGTATAGCACTGCGCTTTGGATCAGTGCCATCGCAACAGTGAGCTATGTGTTTATTGGTGGCTTCCTTGCTGTCAGTTGGACCGATACCATTCAAGCGGGCTTTATGATTTTTGCCTTGCTGCTGACACCTATCGTTGTCATGTTGTCGTTCTCTGATTTAACCCAATTCACTCTGGCACTAGAAGCAGCACGCCCTCAAGCCATGGATGTATTTGCTGACTTAAGTTTTGTCGCAATTATGTCTTTGTTGGCATGGGGCTTAGGCTATTTCGGTCAACCGCATATCTTAGTGCGTTTCATGGCAGCAGATTCGGTTAAATCGATTCCCAATGCACGCCGTATTGGTATGACATGGATGACACTCTGCCTCGGTGGCGCAGTTGCAGCAGGTTTCTTCGGTATTGCTTATTTCCAACAGCATCCCGAACTAGCAGGTATCGTTACAGCTAACCCTGAAACGGTCTTTATGGAATTGACTAAAATTCTATTTAACCCATCGGTTGCAGGTATCGTACTGGCTGCGATTTTAGCTGCCATCATGAGTACCCTCAGCTGTCAGCTTTTAGTCTGTTCAAGTACCTTAACTGAAGACTTTTATAAATCATTCTTACGCAAAAATGCTTCACAAAAAGAATTGGTTTGGGTCGGCCGTATTATGGTGTTAATGATTGCGTTGCTTGCGATCTATATGGCGGGTAATCCTGACTCTAAAGTCCTTGGTCTCGTCGCATATGCATGGGCAGGCTTTGGTGCTGCATTTGGCCCACTGATTATCATGTCATTGTTCTGGAAACGCATGACACTCAATGGTGCTTTAGCCGGTATGGTGGTTGGTGCAGTCATGGTCATTCTATGGAAAAATCTCTGGGGCGATACAGGCGTTTATGAAATTATTCCGGGCTTCATCTGCTCACTCATTGCAATCATCATTGTGAGCTTAATGGGCAAAGCACCATCTGCCGAAGTCACTGAAAAATTTGAAGAAGCAGATCGTATCTATAAAGAAAGTATTTAAGACCAATAGCACTTAAATTTAATTTCTAAGTTTTAATATCTACAAAAAAGGACGCTAGGCGTCCTTTTTTGTTTGGCGGATTCAAGCAGCAAGTGCAACAGTATAAAAACCAGCCATAACTTCACTCGGTGTATACCAACCTAGTTTTTTTCTAGGACGATGGTTGAGTGAAAATTCTATCTGCTCTATTTGTTCGTTTGACACGTCATCAAACGATGATGATTTTGGCAGATATTGACGGATTAAACCATTCGTATTTTCATTTCTAGCTCGCTGAATAGACTTGTAAGGGTCAGCGAAATACGCCTCTATGCCGGCATTAGTAATTCTTTTTGTGTTCGGAAAATTCTTTGCCATTATCAAATGTCACGCTATAAGCATGGCTCATTCGTAAACGATCTAATGCACAACTAATCGTTTGAGGGGATGCTCTCGTTGGCCCTAAATGAACAATATGTACGTACAGGCTCTTTCGATCCACGAGAGTTAATAAAGCACCTTTATGATGTTTACCAATCACCGTGTCACCTTCGAAATCTCCTAAACGTTGTCGTTGATCAATGACATCATCTCGGCAATGAATACTTGTTTTATCAATGATTTGCCCCCTGCGATCCGTGTTTTTGTAACCTCGTTTTCGATATTTCTTCTGATGCCTTAAGTGTAGATGGAGTTTACCACCTTTTGATTTATCTTGATAAATGTACTGGTAAATCCATTCATGTGAAGGTGCATCCAGCCAACTGCGTTGTGTTAAAGCACCTGAAATTTGTTCTGGTGACCAGTCCAAGCCAATCAAATAATCAATATACGCGAAGGCAAATGCTGTCATTGATGATGAAGGACGGTACCGTCTTTGACTTGCAAATTTAGCTGCCTGTTGAGCCCTATATCCACGTTGCCCAGTATTTCTTTTTAATTCACGGTAGATGGTTGATCGTGAACGCCCTAGCTCCCGAGCAAGGGTAGTGATTGAACTTTTACTTTTCAAAGTAGCATAAATTTCGTATCTTTCATCTTGAGAAAGTTGGGTGTATTTCTTCATTGTGTGCTTTCCAATTGCGAGTTGAAAAAGTCTAATGATTCTATGAATACATCTAACTTTTTCAACTAACTACAAATGTGTCGCACTTGGGATTTGAATCTGCGTTTTTTATCATGTCATCCATTTAGCTATTCCGTAGATGGTTTATTGACTTCTGTTCCAAATATACAAAATATAAAAAAGCCCACAATATATTACATGTGTGGGCTGAGGTCTTTTACTGCGTCATATTAACTTTGACGTTTTAATAAAAACTGCGTGATCTTGTGTAATTCTGCCGCATCTTCTGCAAAATAATCCAAAGCTTGAAGCGCTTGAGCATGTAATTCTTCTGCATAAGCTTGCGCTTGCTCGAGACCCATTAACGCAGGATATGTCGATTTATCCACTTGTTGATCTTTACCTGCTGTTTTACCCAATGCTTCAGTGTCAGCAATAATATCTAAAATATCATCTTGCACCTGAAAGGCTAAACCAATCGCTAGACCAAATTCGCGGAGTTTAGGAATAGCTTGGTCTGTACCATTAAATATCGTCACTGCCGCCATCATGATTGCGGCCGAAATTAAAGCACCAGTTTTATTTCGATGAATGTTTTCTAATTCATCCTGACTGACATGCTTGCCTTCTGCTTGTAAGTCTAGGACTTGTCCATTGACCATTTTTGAAGTTGCAGTCGCTAAAATTTGCATTTGCTTCAAGATGATCGGCGCTTCAACGGCTAGGCCTTGATCAAAGAGACGGCTGCCTAAAACCTCAAAAGCCATCGATTGTAAAATATCGCCAGCAAGTAAGGCCGTATCTTCGCCAAAAGCCACATGACAGGTTGGTTGACCGCGACGGAGTAAATCATTGTCCATACATGGCAAATCATCGTGTGCCAATGAATAGCAATGAATAAATTCGATCGCTACCGCAGCACGGCGTACTGCTGCAAAATTGGTATTGGGTTTTAACGCTGCTGTTGCATAACAAAGTGCCGGTCGAACGCGTTTTCCACCCAACATCACAGCATGATACACCGCCCCTTTTAAGGGTTCTGGAATTGAAAATGCATCTAGCGCTGTCAGTAAATCCTGCTGAATACGCTGCTGCGCTTCTGTCAGGGCATGTGTGGAAACGTCTGTTAAAGAAGACACATTCACCTCAAATACTTTAAATATTTAACTGCTTCGTTCATTAGCAAATCGACTGCCAATGTTTTCTGTCAATTTTGACCTGTTGCATCATACTGCTTTCTCAAATCTTTCTCTATGTTACGGCCTAAATCTATGTGTTTTTCCCACAGTCTGATGGTTTTTTAAATGTCGTTTCCTCAAATAGCGCCACATTTTGTCCATCATTAAAACAGGTACAATTTTTCGAGCCTTTCTTGGCTTGATACAAAGCCTGATCGGCACGTGCCAATGTTTCAAAAAATGACTCTGTACCATTCCACAAGGCCACTCCGCATGAGATACTCAGTTGTAAAGCCTTATCCGCATAATTCATCGAAGAAGCATAGATTTGCTCACAACATTGTTGTGCAATCGAACATGCAGTCGATATAGCCGTGCGTGGCAAAATCATTGCAAACTCTTCCCCACCCATGCGATATATTTGTGCATCTGCGAGTTGACTAATTTGCCCCCTTAAAAGCTGCGCACTTTTTCTTAAAACCTCATCGCCAAACGCATGGCCGTAGATATCATTGATTTGCTTAAAATTGTCTAAGTCGAGCATCATCAAACAAATTTCATCTGCTTGTTCGACCGCGAAGCTTTTTTGCCACTGAGAAAGGTCTAAATCAAAACCTCGTCGATTTCTTATCCCTGTCAGATAATCAAAATAAACTTGTTGTTCGAGTTGTTGGTTATGTTTCAACAGCGATAATTCGACTTGCTTTAAATTTGTAATGTCCGCACAGCACAACAGCACATGTTCCAAATCGCCACTTTGTTGAAACTTTGGTTTGAGCGTGAACCAATAATGCCGTTCATTTTCACTATACATAAAGGGTTCAATGCTATCGTTCTCTAAACAGAGTAAATCAAACTCAGAACTTGTGGCTTTGGTTTTTTGCTGCATCACGGACACATGATTCAATACAATCTCTTGTAAGTCTGACTGAAATCGATGTTTAAATATTTGATTGGCGCATATCAGCTCAGCTGTCGCAGAAAATAACGCAGCAGGCATTGGCAACGCTTCTAATACAGCCAATTGTTCAGTAGGTAGATCCGATTTTATCAAATGGAGCGTAAAACTCTGTCCTTCAGGTCAGAGATATAAGCGACACGACATGAAGTGTCGTTTGATTTAACTAAGGACTATTTTCCTTGAGTTTTGATTGTTAATATAAGTACATGAAA
>NZ_VPCD01000027.1:0-36594 GCF_013418345.1 Acinetobacter sp. YH12144
TAAAGCTCGTAGTATTCATGGATTTCTGAGTGGGATTTACGCATCGTTATGTGCATATCAACTTAATCATCAAAATAAACCAACAATTCAAATTATGGAATCATTGGCTTAAGCGGGATTCGGGTTACATAAGAATTTTTAAATTTTCATTTAAAGCCAAATCAGATAAGAAAAGCAGAAATGTTCTTTAAGAAAATTTATGAAAAGTAGCGCGGTTCTTGTTATTTCACAGTGTACAAAATGGAGGTTAAAGTGATTTTACTTTCTAAACACGAGGTGCTGAATATGACTATGAAATCTATTCGTTATAATAATGCCGACCTAGCCTGCCTATGTCAGTAATTGATTATAGCCATGAGAAATTAGCGCTACGGCATAAGGTATTCAGCAGATACTTATGCTGTAGTTCCTTTGACCTAAACGACTAAAATTACAAAAATATTCTAAGAAATTATCCAGTCCCAGCGTTGGGACTTTTTTATGTGTTGATATTTTAAGGGAAAATCTAAGCATAAATAATGTACTAGATATTCATTATGCGTTAGAAGTTGTCACCTCAAATAAAAGAATGATACGCGGTAAGGTCATCCGCAAGTGTTTGAGACAGGACTACATTTATTTAAAAATGTTTTTGCGATACTTTGAATAAGTAGACGTTAGTGAACGAGTTTTGTCAGTGAGGTGCATTGCACCGCAAGATGGTTTCCTTGCGAAGCTTTGCTTCTCATTTTGCCGAAACAAAAGTACCTCCAGCCGAAGGCTAATTCCTTTATTTAAACCCTAGATGTAAGACTCCGTCGAATAGACTTAAAAATCATTTTTAAAATGCGAAATTACTTTTATGTGCGTAACATTAGTTAGTATTTAAGGTAGCAGAAAACCTTAGATCGGTTTAATCATTGCGTTGTTGTACAACTATAGCGACTTCTTCAGGTTCAATTTTCTGAATCTTTTTCCCAAAACTACGCAGCCACCATGTTAACTGAGAGGTAAATGGTACTGTTGCACTAACTTCAACCCAGCCATCTTCGGTTTTTTGAATCACTTGATCTTTACTTAGCTGACTTTCTTCAAAATAAACTGCTTCTGATTCCGACATGGTTAATTTGAGCTGAATCATTTCAGTCGGCTTATTGAAGTCCACACGGAAGCCAAGCGCTCCAGAGTCAATATAGGCATCAATATCAAAATCGACAGGGTGTAATGCACGTGAATTTAAGACTGTAGCTGATTTAAAACGATGTAAAGCAAAGGTTTGGATGTCTGTTTTGTCATGACGTGTGCAAACCAAATAGATAATTGCACCTTTTTGGACCAAAGCCAGTGGATTTAAAATATAGGTCTTTTCTTCACTTTGTTGTCCACGACCTTGATACAGACATTCGAGTTGTTTGTCTTGCAGTAAGCCTTCATAAATTGATTGCTGTGCAGCTTTTTCAACCACAGGAGGAATCAATGGCTGAGTAGCTGGCACGATCCGCACGCGGTTAATCCACTGACGGACATTATTTTGCGACGACAGACTTCGACGTGCGAGGTCAAACCAAGGATTCATTTCTTCAATTAAGCTTGGCGGAAGCAAATGCTTTAGATGCTCCTCAACCATCATAAAGGTGACAGCTTGTGAGCTGGTCATATGAGGCAGGCTTTGAATCGGTGCATCAGAACGCCAACGCCAGCCTTGCGGCGTTGTTTTACTGCTCTCAATTGGGAAACGTAGAGAAATTTGATTTAAGTCACGCTGAATGGTGCGTAGGCTGATATCAATGCCTTCACGGTTCAGTATTTCTTGTAATTCACGCGTACCCATCCACTTACCTGTGGACAGTCGTGAAAGAATTTGCCACTGACGATAGAGGCTGTTCGACGTTTCTTTTTCTTGTGAAGACATAATCTAGTGCTTGAACTTGGACTTAAATGAATAAAATGATGCTGTGGGACACAATAAGAAATCTTCCTGCGTTAAGCAAGTCTTCATCTAAAAAAACTAAGATGATTTTAATAACGCAATTTGACACAACTTGAGCAGTTACATGCTGTTCCACTTTGCAAAAATGATGCATAAATAATCAAAGAGAAGCAGCATATGTATTGATGGCATATATATTGCTTTATCTGATTTACAAAACATGACAAAAACATGGAGTTGCTATGCTGAAAGAAAATCGTAATACAACTTCAAATGGAATTGAGGGTTATGAGGCAAAGTTGGTTAATACTTCTGTCTCTACATTAAAAACTTTACCACTTGCTCGAGGATATGCGCTGTTTAATCAATTCAATTCGGATTTTTTTAATGAAATGCGCGACAGCAAAACGGTAGCTAAAGAATCATGCCAACGGATAGAGCAGTGGTTATCACAGCATACGCTTGATGAATTGAAGCAACTAAATCAGGTTGCAAAACAACATTTTCTCTATGAAGGCATTACTTTTACAGTGTATGGCGAAGATGAGGGCATTGAACGCACCATACCTTATGATCTTATTCCGCGTGTGATTGCACGAAAGGAATGGAATAATTTATCTCTAGGCTGCGCACAGCGCGTGAAAGCACTCAATCTGTTTTTACATGATGTCTATCATCAACAAGATATTTTAAAAGCAGGAATTATTCCTGAACTGCAAGTCTTAACCCATGAAGCCTATTTGCCACAAATGTATATGCATGGGCTAAAAGGTAAAATTTATAGCCAAATCAGTGGCATTGATATCATCCGAGATCAATCAGGCGAATTTTACGTCCTTGAGGATAATCTTAGAACACCGTCTGGTGTGTCGTATATGCTAGAAAGCCGTAAGATCAGTCAAAAACTGATGCCTGAACTTTGCCAGCAAAGCAACATCATGGGGATTGAGCAGTATCCGCAGCTTTTACGTGAAATTCTTGCAGAAAATGCCTACGTCGATAACCCGTTTATCGTGGTTTTAACCCCAGGGCGTTTTAACAGTGCTTATTATGAACATGCTTTTTTGGCAAGGGAGATGGATGTACCCTTAGTGACATCGCGTGACCTTTATGTAGAAAACGATAAGGTTTATGTGAAAACCATTAAAGGCCGACAACAGGTTGATGTAATTTATCGTCGTGTGGATGATGCTTTTCTCGATCCATTATGTTTCAAACCTGACAGTACTTTGGGCGTAGCAGGGCTCATGTCAGCGTATATGCAACATAATGTGGTCATTGCAAATGCACCGGGAACAGGCGTAGCAGATGATAAATCGATTTATCCATATGTGGATAAAATGATTCATTTCTATTTAGGCGAACAAGCGATCCTGAAAAATGTGCCGACCTATCAATGTCGTGAGCAGAACGAATTGGATTATGTGCTCTCGAATATCGAAAAATTGGTGGTCAAAGAAGCGCAGGGTTCAGGTGGTTACGGCATGCTGATCGGTCCACAAGCTTCTTTACAAGAATTAAATAGCTTTAAAGATAAAGTGGCCGCAGCACCACATTTATATATTGCACAGCCGACTTTAAATTTATCTGTCAGCCCAACCCTAAGTGAGGCGGGTGTTTCGGAACGCCATATCGATTTACGCCCATTTGTACTGAGTTCACCATATCGAACTGAAATTGTACCGGGTGGCTTAACTCGTGTCGCGATGCAAGCAGGTTCATTGGTGGTGAATTCTTCGCAAGGCGGCGGGATTAAAGATACATGGGTAGTAGACGATTTACGCTCATAGCACTTCAGTGAAGGAGCAAAACATGATTTTATTAAACAGTAATGCAGAACATATTTTTTGGTTGGGGCGTTATTTAGCACGCACTCAATATTTATGCAGTATTTTTCCATTTCAAGATGTCGATACGGCATTGAACTATGCACATGCTTTTTGTTTGCCAGCATTTGATGCCGACTCAATGAATGAGTTAGTTTTAAATGCGGAGCAGCCGGCGTCATTTTCCAGCCAATTTCAATATGCGCAAAGTAATATTCAGGACTTAAGGGGTGTACTTTCAGCAAAAAGTTATGCAGAACTCAGCCGTTTAATTCGTAATGCGAGTGATAACCCAGGTTATATCTGTGACGTGGTAACAGATTGCCAAGATGTTTTAGAGTCCGAATCTGAAGATGTATTTTTATTTTTTAGTTTAGGACAAGCCATAGAGCAGCTTGATCGCCAGTTACGCATGCAGCAGGACATTCAACACACCCTAGCGAAGATTGAACATATTGTCATGGCTTTGGTTCAGTTTGGATGGGAAAGCGTGCAAGAGGCATGGTTGGCACTTAAACAGCAGCCGAATAGCCAAAACTTCTACCATTTCAGTGATCATATCCAAAATATGTTTGAGGTGGCTGTATGAGGCTCATGATCAACCATCAGACCCATTATGTTTACACTGATGTGGTAAACAGAAGCATTCAATATATCAAAATGACCCCGTCCACCAATGCACACCAACAGGTGCAAAATTGGGATGTGAGTGTGCCGGGGCAGCGTGATATGCAATTGGATACTTTTGGTAATGTGTGGTTGACCACAACGCAGCGCGAACCTTATCTGCAAATGACCATTATGGCGCAGGGCATCGTAGAGATGAATTTGAGTTCAAATGATTCAAATGCGGATGATTTAAACCCGAAATTGTTTTTACAGCCAACGCCGAGTACGCAGTACGATATTCACATGAAAAGTTTTGCCGATTGCTATGTCCCTCGTATCAATCGTGCCAATCTGATTCGTTTGGCTGAAGCGATATTGGCGCATATTCCCTATGTATCGAATCAAACATCGGTACATACTTCAGCGATTGATGCTTTTCATCATAAGCAAGGGGTATGTCAGGATCATAGCCATGTCATGATCGCAATGTGTCGCTATTTGGGTATTCCTGCACGTTATATTTCTGGGTATTTATTTGTGCCGAATAGTAGCCACCTTGCCAGTCACGCTTGGGTAGAAGTCTATATCGAAAATAAATGGTATTGTTTTGATGTCAGTAATCAGCTATTTACACCACAATCACATATTTATGTTGCGATTGGGCGGGACTACTGGGATGTAGCTCCAGTTCGAGGCGTTCGTGATAAAGGTGGTATTGAGTCTATGAGCTCAATTGTACAAGTGCTGAGTTGTTAATCATTTGAGGGATAAAAATGACCTATTGTTGTGCATTACGGTTAAAAGATGGCATGGTATTTATCAGTGATACACGGACAAATGCAGGTGTTGACCATATTTCAGTTTTTCGTAAACTTTATACCTTTGGTATTGCGGGTGAGCGATTTATTACCATCCAAACCTCTGGGAATTTAGCTACTACACAAGCGGTCATCGGGCATTTACAAAATCAGCTAGAGGTCAAACAAGAGCCGAATTTATATAGTGTAAATACGATGTTCGAAGTGGCTGAATTGGTCGGGCATACCTTAAAAAAAGTCATCTCAGATGTCACATCAGATACTTTAGAACAAAGTAATTATTACTGTAGTTTATTGGTAGGCGGTCAAATTGGCAGTGCGGATATGCAGTTATATAACATCTATCCACAAGGCAACTTTATTTGTGCAACACCTGATACCCCATATTTTCAAATTGGCGAAAGCAAATATGGCAAGCCGATACTCGACCGAACTTTGCGTTACGATATGCCACTCGATGAAGCAATGCGTTGTAGCTTAATTTCTTTTGATTCAACGATACGCTCAAATGTATCTGTAGGTATGCCTTTAGATGCTTTGGTTTATAAAAAGGACAGTTTAGAAATACCAAATGGTAAGCGCATTTATGAAGAGGACCCATATTTCACCATGATCAGTAAAGGCTGGTCAGAAGCATTGCGTCAGGGTTTGATTGAATTGGCAAAACCAACAGCTGACTATTTTCAATAACCATTTGATCAACAAATCGATCAATTTAAAAAGTGAATAAAAAAAGCGAGATAAAAAAAAGCCCAGATTTGATCTGGGCTTTTTGATTTGGCGTAATTAAGCTAATTTACGTACAGGGCGCGCGCTCATACGGCATAATAATTCATAGCCAATGGTTCCGTTCGCTTCTGCAACGTCATCAACCAGACGATCTTTGCCCCAAAGCTCAACTTCAGTGCCTATCGGTGCATGCATACCGGTGATATCAATCGCAATCATATCCATGGCAACACGGCCAATCACACGCGTTTTCTGTCCATGGATGGATACATAGTTTTGTTTAGGGAAGGCACGTGGATAACCGTCACCATAACCAATCGACACAATCGCAAGATTCATTTCTTGTTCTGCAACGAAAGTCGATCCATAACCCACAGATTCACCAGCTTGAATGGTATTTAAAGCAATCACTTCAGCGGTAAAGGTCATCACCGGTTTAAGATCTAATGCTTCTACAGAACGGTCTGAGAAAGGTGTCGCGCCATATAGCATGATGCCTGGGCGAACAAAATCAAAATTCAGTTCTGGCCATTTGAAAATCGCAGCCGAGTTACAGCACGAACCCATGATTGGCGCACAAGCTTCTTTTACGTGTAAGAATTGTTCACGTTGTTGGTCATTTAAAGGATGATTTTCTGCGTCTGCATTGGCAAAGTGCATCGCCAGTACGCAAGTAAAACCTTCCGCCTTTAAAGCATTAATGACATCAATAATTTCAGGCACTTTAAAACCTAAACGGTTCATACCGCTGTTGAGTTTGACCCAAACTTTCAGACCTTGAGCGATATAGGCCTCTTTATGCGCACGTAACCAATCTAGTTGTTGCTGATGATGCACCACACATTCAATTTTTTTATCGATGATAATTTGCATTTCATCATCTGAGAAAATGCCTTCAATCAACGTAATGGGTTGTTCATAACCCAGTTCACGAATTTCTAAGGCTTCTTCTAGGCAGGCAACACCGAAGGCATCACTGTCTTTTAAGGCTGCTAAGCAGTCTTTAACTCCATGTCCATAAGCATTGGCTTTCACCATACTTACAATTTTAGCGGTTGGGGCAAGTTGTTTGACACGGTTTAAATTATATTGAAGTGCTTGTTGATCAATATAAACTGTAGCTTGGCGCACCCTAAATACTCCTACAGGGTCGATGAATTAATGGATGATAAAAAGTCTTTACTCTTCATCATCATACTGAGCATAAAACTCAGGGGAGAGGTTACTAAATTTGGTGTATTGACCTTCAAAGGCAAGACGCACAGTGCCAATTGGACCGTTACGCTGTTTACCAATAATAATTTCTGCAGTACCCGCTTCTTTAGATTCTTTGTTATAAACCTCGTCGCGGTAAATAAACATGATCAAATCGGCATCCTGCTCGATTGCACCTGATTCACGTAAGTCGGACATCACTGGGCGTTTATTAGGACGGTTTTCCAGTGATCGGTTCAACTGTGACAGTGCAATTACTGGGCAGTGCATTTCTTTAGCCAGTGCTTTTAAGCTTCGGGAAATTTCTGAGATCTCGCCAACACGGTTATCGCCCATACCGGGTACTTTCATAAGCTGCAAGTAATCGACCATGATGCAGCCAAGTTTACCGCCGTGCATTTTGGCAATTCGGCGCGCGCGGGCACGTACTTCCGTTGGAGGTAGTGCAGACGAGTCATCGATATACAAATTCTTTTCTTGGAGATGCACAATGGTACTGGTTACTTTCGACCATTCATCTGCATCCATTTTACCTGCACGTAAATGCCCTTGGTGTACACGACCGAACGAGGATATCAAACGCATTGCAATCGAGTCCGCGGGCATCTCCATAGAGTAAACTAGAGCGGGCAGGTTGTTATTAAACAGCACACTTTCAACCAAGTTCATGGCAAAAGTAGTTTTACCCATCGATGGACGGGCCGCCACAATAATCAAATCGCCTGCTTGCATACCTGAGGTTTTATTATCAAGTTCTACAAATCCAGTGGTTAAACCCGTGATACTGCCTTCAGTTTGAGAAAGTTCATTCAACTTATCAAATACACTAGCAACGACAGAGTTAATGGCTTTAGGGCCTTGAGCTTTGGCGTTGTTGTTGTGTTGCTCGGCAATAGAGAAAATATTAGTTTCTGCTAGATCTAAAATTTCACTGACCGTACGACCTTTGGTGTCATAGGCATTTTGTAAAATCTCCGAGCTGACTTTAATCATGCTGCGTAAAGTTGAAAACTCTTTAATTTTTGCAGCATAAGTTTCAAGGTTATAGAAACTAGAAGGTGAATCTGACATCAGTTGCATCAGGTATTCTTCGCCACCAGCAGCATCGAGCAAGTTTTGTTTAATTAGCCAGTCATTGACTAAGACCGCATCATAAGGTGAGCTATCTTTTGATAGTTGATCGATTGCTCGGAAAATATATTTATGACGGGTCGCATAAAAATCAGCTTCAGTCAGTACATCACCCACTTGCTCAAATGATTCTGCAACGGTCATCAGTGCAGCAAGCACAGCTTGTTCAATCGCAAGGTTATGGGGTGGGGTACGAAACTCTTTCAACGAACTTTGTTCTGTGGTTTTTGCTGTTGGCGTAGAGTTTGGCTTGCTGGCATTCGCCTGTGACATAAAAATCCCTGATGCTGAAACCATTTAATGTGATGGAAATGGGTGCTAATTACAGTTTTTTCAACTCTTCATTAAACTGAAATGATAGGCGTTTTCTACAGAAATGCGAACAAGTATTTCCGATTAATTCGTCACACATTGAATTGAATGAAGAGTTGAAAATGTAAAAAAGTGGAGCACTATTTTTTACAGATAAAAAAAGAGCATGCGTAAGCATGCTCTTTTCTTTGCAAGAAATTACTCAGCTACGATAGTAACTAGAACTTCTGCAACAACATCATGATGCAATTGGATTGCGATGTTGAATTCACCAGTGTTGCGAAGCGCACCATTTGGTAAACGAACTTCTGCGCGGTCTACAACAAGACCAGCATTAGTTAACGCGTCAGCGATGTCACGAGTACCGATAGAACCGAATAGTTTACCTTCGTCACCAGCTTTAGCAGTGATTACGATGTTAACTTCGTTCAATTGGTCAGCACGTGCTTGAGCAGCAGCTAATACTTCAGCTTCTTGTTTCTCAAGTTCAGCACGACGAGCTTCAAATGCAGCAGTGTTAGCTTCAGTAGCAGCAACTGCTTTACCTTGAGGGATAAGGAAGTTACGGCCGTAACCAGCTTTAACTGAAACTTTATCGCCTAATTTACCAAGGTTTTTAATGCGTTGTAATAAGATAATATCCACAGCTCAACCTCACTTATGATTGTCAGTGTAAGGGATCAAAGACAAGTAGCGAGCTTGTTTGATAGCAAGCGCTAATTGACGTTGGTAACGAGCTTTAGTACCTGTAATACGGCTAGGAACAATCTTGCCGTTTTCAGTGATGTACTGTTTTAAAGTGTCGATATCTTTGTAGTCGATGTACGTAACGTTCTCAGCTGTAAAGCGGCAGAACTTGCGACGACGGTAAAAACGTGCCATGTTATGTTCTCCTTATGCTTCAGCAGAGTCTTGAGCTTGTTGTGCTTCTTCACGTTGAGCTTTACGCGCACGTTTTTCTTCAGCACTCTTAGCCAATAGTGACTCTTCAGTGATAGCGTTTTCACGACGGATGATAAGGCTACGAATGATTGCATCGTTGTAACGGAACAATTCTTCTAGCTCATCAAGAGTAGTTTGACCACACTCAACATTCATAAGAATGTAGTGAGCTTTGTGGATCTTGTTGATTGGGTAAGCCAATTGACGACGACCCCAGTCTTCAAGACGGTGGATTTGACCTTCAGCTTCTTTGATGTGAGTTAGGTAACGTTCTACCATACCCACAACTTGATCGCTTTGGTCTGGATGTACCAATAGTACGATTTCGTAGTGACGCATTGTCAGCTCCTTACGGTTTAGGCAGCCCCAATCATTAATTGATTGAAGCAAGGAGTCACAACCAAAGTTGTGTCGCAATAATTGCGAAGCGTGAATTTTAGAGCGTTTAGGTTTGAAATACAAGGCATGGATTTAAAATGCTTGAATTATTTATGGTTTAAGGCCGATTAGCGGTACGTAATAAAAACACCACATAACCTTTAAAATAAGGATCATTAATTAAATGTTGAGGTGCGTGCCAACGGCCATGTTGTACGAGGCCTATTTTATAGGGTAGTTTCAATTTTGAGACTTTATTCAGATAACTCGTGTAATTCTCGATCGTGGCACTACCACGATAAGTTTGAATGGCGATCTCATCAATATTGCGGCGCAATATACTGAGCGTTTGCTGATCTTGAACATTGGTCCAATCCATTAAACCAGTAATGCTTAAACGATATTTTTGAGGTAGTTGCTTTCGTATATTTTCAAGGAATAAGGCATATTGATGAATGTTTTTAGTTTTGGCGTCAAAATCGATTTGTAAGCCTTGGATCTGATTGCCGTTATTTTCCCAATGTTTAAGCCGCTGCAAAATTTGCTGAATATTGTTATTTGACCATTGTAAATGATGGCTACGGATTACAATCCAAATTTTCTGCTGTGGTTTATGGAGGACTTGAATACCTTGTGGGATAAACTCGGATTGCTTTAAAGGTTTATTCCAATTCATTTCACCTTGTAAAATATAAAGCTCTGAGGCTTGCTGTAAGTAGGGGCTACTAGAAATATTGCCCCAAATCCAAAAACTTGAATAATGTGCTGCATCAACACATTGCTGTAATTCGGTTTGAGCTTGTTGTGTATTTCCAGATTGGGCCGGTGTGCAAGCTGTACACAGAGCTATACTCAAGATAAGCAAAAGTCGAAATGTTCTTGACCACTTGATCACCTGCAAAATCATCATCAATTACCAATAATATTTTAGAGATTTAGCCCAGCTGGTTTCAGGATAGTCGCGTTTGATTTGATCAAACCATTGTTTTCGAACCGACTTATTTACATCTTTGTCTTGGCATTCATTATTGCCACTTGGCGCATAACATTGAATGGCACGGTACAGCGCATAAGCCGTTAATTCAGATTTTGTCCCTGTTTTAATAATGTTTTTATATACATCGCCACGGGCAAAATAAGTACCCTTGAAACTTTGCAGTGAATGATCAGGCAGGTAGTTGAGATTTAGTATGTTATAGGCTTGTGAACTACGCACATATTCACCTAAGCATAAATTAAGGCTCAGGTCTTTTGGGTTGACTTGCAATTGTTGGGTCAAAGTTGCCAAGTCAGGACATTTAATCGAATTGCTCACGCTTGCACCTTTCCATAAGAAATTTGCAAATGGTGGCTGATTGCGAAACTTCTCCGCAGTGTTTTGTTCAGTATTAAATTGAGCCGCGTTGCTTGGTAATTCACGGTACGCTTGGTTAAATAAATCAAAGTTTTGATAAGCCAATGACTTATTTAGTAGGGTATAAAGCGCAACATTTTTTTGATCTTGTGTGGCCACGTTATTTTTGACTACAGACATTAAACTTTGTTCATTCGCTGCATCGACTAAATATTGTTGCTGTAGATAAGCTTGCTTGATTTTGGCTGAAGAACCAATAAATTGTGCAGTATTTTGCTGTTGAGCATAGTAGCGATAGAGCATAAGTTCAGCCAATCCACGTTGTTCGGCGGTTTTGCTGATGGAAAGTAGGTTTTCCCAATATTTTTGAGTGGCCTGATTTCGCCCACTAGCTTCCAGAATACGGCCTTTAAGTAGTAACTGACTCAACTGTAGATAACTGTTGATGCTGCTCGGTACTTGTTGTGGCAGATATTTGAGTGCTTCTTGTGCTTTGTTTTGCACATTAAATAAGTGATTTGCCTGCAAATACTGAAACAGTTCTGGTGAATCTTTAAAATATTTTTTCTGTGCGTTTAACTCAGCCCATGAAATGACCACATCATCGGCCATTTCTTTTTTGCGCATATGCATAAGGTCATAAATGCTAAGAAAAAATGGATCTTTCAAATTTTTGACATTGAGTCTATTACTTTGAAAAACATGTCGATCTAATTCATAAGGTAGATTTGGCAATTCTAAATTATAGACGCTGGATGTTGGATGATTGATTTGCCAAACATATTCATTGATCAGTAAATCGTGTTTACCGCTGAGCCAAAAACCACGTCTTAATAAACCGCGTGCGCTTGCAGCATATTGACCCTGCGGATAGAGCTTAAAGTACTGAGTAATGTTATTAAAAAAAGTGGTTAATAAGTTTTGATTGAGTTTGTCATGTACTAAATCACCATATTCACCAACACCACTTTGATAGGCTTCATTTAAGGTGCTACGAATAAGCATATATTGAGAAGTTTCTTTTAACCACGCTTGATCAACATTGGTTAGTACTGAATAAATCTTAGTCGCTGTGGAAAAGTGAGTATTATAAAAAGAGATCGTTGCATTTAGATAGGATACATATTGACGTGCAGCGGCAGACCAATTTGGATTCACGCTCAGTAAAGCTAATGTGTTTTCACAATTATTAATTTTTTCACGCTCATGGATCAACATGTCTTTTTCACTGCTTGAAAGCTTAGTGTCCGTTTTGACTTGTTGAATAAACGCGTGCGCACCATTTTGCAGGCTATTGCAATGCTCGTTATAGCTTAAATCTGGTGCTTTTAGAGGTTTGCGTGCATTTGGCAATTTATTGTGGCTATTCACTAAAAGACTGGAAACTTCAAAAGGAACTTTGCTATAGCTAGTTGTCCATAAAGTGGATTTTTCTTCTTGAATATTAAATTTGGCAATGCCTAGATCGCTAAGCAACAGCAGCATATTGGTTTGATTGTCATTTGCCGGCGTGAGCGCAGGCAATTCATTGCATGCAGTATAGGCAGTGGTCTGAATTTCAGTCGAAGGTTCACAATAGACATCCATACCTGCATGACTGTGTGCACTAAAGAAAATGCCAAAAGGAATAAATGATGTGAAAAGAGCAGAGCGAAGAATTTTTTGTTGAGAAGACATAAGGCACAGTTATTTATAATTGTAGGTGCAATGATATCAAGTGGAGAAAGTTGATTGAAGATGCCTAGAAATAAAAAAAAGATAGAGTAAAACTCTATCTTCTTTAAAAAAATACAATTGGCTTCAGAGGGGCAGTGGAAGTAAAACTAAAAATTAAACTAATCACTGTGATCAATTTGACTGAAAACATGAAATATTGTTTTGCCCAAATTTGATCATCTTCAGCTTTGAATCCTTGAATGGTTAAATAAATCCAATACAGACTTAAGGCATTCAGGACAATTATATAAATCCAATTTGCATAACCAAAAAAGAATAAACCGTTCATGGTGATGCAGAACAAAATCACGTAAACCAAAGATTCAAACTTGGTTCGATGAATTGAACGTGCTACAGGTAAAATTGGAATTCCTGCATTTTTGTAGTCATCAAATCGGTAAACTGCAATTCCCCAAGAATGAGGCATTTGCCAAAATGCATAACCAATAAAAATCAGCAATGCACCTAAATCAAACTGGTTTGCAACAGCCGTATACCCGATTACAGGTGGCGCTGCGCCAGAAAGACTGCCGATAATGGTTTGATGGATTGTTGTTCGTTTTGTCCATAAGCTGTAAAAACCAACGTATACGACAAAACCAATAACAGCAAAAAGAAAAGCGTAAGCATTTACCCAGAACCATAAAATGCTAAAACCAATTACACCTAAAACTAAAGCAAAAACTAAAGCAACAGGAATCGAGATTGATTTTTTTACCATCGCACGATTTTGTGTGCGTTGCATTTTTGAGTCGATGTCTTGGTCAATAACGTTATTGATTACACATCCAGAAGCGACCACAAAGAGGGTGCCTAAGAGGGTAAGAAGCAACAGAAGGAAATCTACAGAACCTTGGGCAGCTACAAAGTAGCCACCCAAAGCGGTAACAAAGTTACCAAAGAGAATTCCTGGTTTAGTCAGGAATAAATACTTTTTCAGCATGACGACCAGTTTAGATCATCATGTTGAAGTGAAGGTAGTTCATAATCCACACAGAACCTACTAAAAGGATAGCAATTGTGAGGATTGTATAAACAAATGCAATCACGTTCCAGCGTTGCTCTGAAGAAGAGTTCATATGCAGGAAGTAAACTAACTGAATAAGAACCTGAGCAACCGCAGTAATCGCGATTACGGCAACCAATAGACCGCGGCTAAAACCACCTGCCATTACCATACCGAATGGAATTACGGTAAGTAGAACAGAAAGGATAAAACCGATTGTATATTGTTTAACGTTACCGTGAGCTGCACCAGCAGAGTTATGATCGTGACTCATTAGATAACTCCCATCAAGTAAACAACGCTGAATACGCAGATCCAAACGATGTCAAGGAAGTGCCAGAACAAGCTTAGGCAAGCAAGACGACGAGTGTTTGGAAGTGTCAAACCATATTTCTTGATTTGGAACATCAACACAAGCATCCATACCAAACCAGAAGTTACGTGAATACCGTGCGTACCAACTAAAGTAAAGAACGCAGATAAGAACGCACTTGTGCTTGGGCCATGACCAGCATGAACTAAATGATTGAACTCATAAAGTTCCATGCCAATGAAGGCTGCACCAAATACCCAAGTAACTGCTAACCAAGTTAAAACTTGACCAACATTTTTCTTGTATGCTGCAAGAACAGCAAAACCAAAAGTTACAGAAGAGATAAGAAGGGCGAAAGTTTCAGTTAAAACGAAACCTAAAGATTCACCAAACAGCTCTTGTGCACTTGGCGTACCCACTGGAACGTGGCTACTTAATACAGCGAACGCGATGAAGAGTGTCCCGAAAAGAACCAAGTCACTCATCAAGTAAGTCCAAAAACCAAAGACAGTGATGTCAGTATCATCGTGATGATGATGTTCGTCATGTCCGTGGTTGTCGTGATGAAGTACTTCAGCCATTGTCTTAGTCCTTCTTCAAATGTTTTTCAAGAAGCGCGTAGCGTTCATTTTCAATACGTTCAACTTCTGCAGCTGGAACATAGTAGTCCACTTTCTTTGTGAAAGAAGAAACGATGAAGCTGATAATTGAAGCAATGAAAGTTACAACGACTAACCACCAGATATGCCAGATTAATGCAAAGCCCATAACTGTAATAAACATTGCAATTACGAAACCTGCCGCACGGTTTGTAGGCATATGGATGTCTTCGTATGTAGTTGGCTTAGCGTAAGCAACACCATTTTCTTTGTCAGTCCAGAAAGTATCAATACCATTGATCTTTGGAAGATAAGCAAAGTTATAGAATGGTGAAGGAGATGAAGTAGCCCACTCAAGAGTACGACCATCCCAGATATCGCCAGTAACGTCCATGTTGTCTTTGCGTTGAAGGAAACCAACAACGATTTGCATAACAAAACAGAAGATACCGATAGCAACCAATACAGAACCAAATAAAGCGATCGCTAAGTACGGATCCCATTCAGGGTTGTCATATGTATTCAAACGACGAGTCATACCCATGAAACCAAGGATATAAAGTGGCATGAATGCAAAGTAGAAACCGAAGAACCAGAACCAGAACGCTGCTTTACCCCAAGTTTCATTCAGTTTCCAACCAAACATTTTTGGCCAGTAGAAAATGATACCCGCGAACATCGCGAACACTACA
This sequence comes from Acinetobacter sp. YH12144, assembly GCF_013418345.1. Classification (NCBI taxonomy): domain Bacteria; kingdom Pseudomonadati; phylum Pseudomonadota; class Gammaproteobacteria; order Moraxellales; family Moraxellaceae; genus Acinetobacter; species Acinetobacter sp. YH12144. The sequence goes on from NZ_VPCD01000027.1 coordinate 15,550, forward strand.
CCACCAATAATTACGTTATGGAAGTGAGCGATAAGGAATAAAGAGTTGTGTACTAAGAAGTCCGCTGGTGGAACTGCCATTAATACGCCTGTTAAACCACCAATACCGAAAGTCACAAGGAAGCCAAGTGTCCAAAGCATTGGAGTTGTATAGGTGATGCGGCCCTTGTACATGGTGAATAACCAAGAGAAGATTTTCACACCAGTAGGGATCGCAATGATCATGGTCATGATACCGAAGAACGCGTTAACGTTGGCACCAGCACCCATTGTAAAGAAGTGGTGAACCCATACAACTAGTGAAAGAACACCAATTGCTACAGTTGCGTACACCATAGATTTGTAGCCGAACAACGCTTTGCGTGAGAACACAGCAGTAACTTCTGAGTAAATACCAAAAGCAGGTAATACCAAGATGTAAACTTCCGGGTGACCCCAAGTCCAAATCAAGTTTACATACAACATTGGGCTACCACCCATGTCATTTGTAAAGAAATGGAAGCCGAAGTAACGGTCAAGTGAAAGCATTGCAATAGTCGCAGTCAAAACTGGGAATGTTGCAACGATAAGCACTACAGTAACTAATGCAGTCCAAGTGAAAATAGGCATGTCCATAAGTTTCATGCCAGGTGCACGCATTTTGATGATGGTAACGAAGAAGTTAACACCAGTAAGAAGCGTACCTAGACCAGAAACCTGAAGTGCCCAGATATAGTAGTCTACACCTACACCTGGAGAGTATTCGATGCCAGAAAGTGGAGGGTAAGCCATCCAACCTGTTGCAGCGAATTCACCAATTGCAAGAGAAGCCATCATCAAGCCCGCAGCGCCGGCGAATAACCAGAAGCTAAGAGAGTTTAATAATGGGAATGCTACGTCACGCGCACCAATTTGAAGTGGTACAGCAACGTTCATTAAACCAACAACTAGACCCATTGCTACGAAGAAGATCATGATTACGCCATGGGCAGTAAAGATCTGGTCATAGTGTTCTGGGTGTAAGTAACCTTCACCGCCACCTTTTGCAAGGAACAGTTGAAGACGCATCATAATCGCATCGGCAAAACCACGCACAAGCATGACAATTGACACGAGGATATACATGATACCAATTTTTTTATGGTCTACAGATGTGAACCATTCGTTCCACAAGTAGCCCCATTTTTTAAAGTAGGTGATACCAGCAACAATTGCGATACCGCCAAGGATCATCATTGCAACAGTAACCAACACGATTGGGTCGTGTGGAATTGCATCTGGTCCTAACTTACCTAATAAGCTCATGTCTTATTCCCCTGCAACAGTCGCATGTTCAACGCCTGCATGAGCTTCAGAAGCAGCAGCTTCGTGTCCAACAGTAGCTGTATGATCAGCACCGTGGTAGTTACTCATGTATTTATTGATCACTGATTCGAACAATTTAGGTTCTACTGAAGAGTAATAAGTCACTGGATGTGGCTTAGTAGGGTAAGGCTTCATTGCTTCAGCTTTAGCCTTTTCTTCAGGAGTAGTTGCTCTAGCAACTAAAGCTTCGATCTGGTGTTTAGAGCGGTTGCCGTCACGTAAGGTTGCAAATTCAGCTTGGTCTAAAACAGTTTTTTGAACTGCTTCAGGATTAACTGAAGAACCATTACCAGCTTTAACAGCAGAAACCCATTCAGCAAACTGAGCATCAGTCACAGCATGTGCACGGAAGCGCATTTGTGAGAAGCCATAACCTGAATAGTTAGAAGAGAAACCACGGAAGCCTTCAGCAGGACTAGTTTCATCAGCTAATAAGTTCAAGTGAGTTTGCATACCTGCCATAGCATAAATCTGACCACCTAACGCCGGAATGAAAAATGAGTTCATTGTGAAGTTAGATGTTAAACGAAGGCTTACAGGAGTTTTCTCAGGGAAGCGGATCTCGTTTACAGTCGCGATGCCTTGTTCAGGGTAGATGAAGATCCATTTAAATTGTTCAGCAATAACTTGAACAGTTAAAGGAGCTTTATCTGACTCGAGTGGACGGTAAGGGTCATACTTGTGGGAACCCCACCAAGTTAACCAAGCTAAAATAGCGATAATAATTACGGGAATACCCCAAACTACAACTTCAATTGCAGTCGAGTGTGCCCAAGTAGGTGCATAGTCTGCATCTTTATTTGACGCGCGATATTTCCAACCAAACCATAACGCCATAAGTGCTGATGGAATAACGACCAACAACATTAGGTAGATCGCAGTAAGCATGAGGTTTGATTGACCTTCAGCAACTGGACCTTTTGAGTTTAGAAGTACCATATCACCACCACACCCAGTTAAGAGTGCAGCGATCGCAGATAAAGACAATACAGCTAAAATTGTTTGTCTCATTTTACAACCTCGGTGAAGAGTCCCATTCCCTAAATTTAAAATTTGGGATAGCGAATAAAGTGTCGCATGATTGTGATTTTTTCAGACATGAAAAAACAGTCACAATGATGCGACACCGCTACGTTGTAGGGCATTATGCCTGATATCGGCAAACTAAGCTATACATAAAGATGCTTTAAATGACTGTATTAAAACCCTATTTTGCTAGTCAGGATTGTATTTTTTTTATCTAAATTTTATTTTAATTTCAATATAATGCACAAAAAAGGGATGAAAAAATCATCCCTGAATAAAAGTGAAAATTATTGGTTTATTACCTTGGTTTTTGCCAATTTGTCATGCAAGGTTTGACGCTTCTTGCCGAAAATGAAAACGGAATCGATGATTACGCTTAATGGCATTGATAAAAAGTTCAGGAAAATAAATAAAACACTGCGTAAAGTGAAGCCACGCATGAGGTTTACAGGTTGACTGGTTTCGGCATCTACAATTTTAATTTTGGTGATTTTTTTACCAATGCTTTGACCTGATTTAGCAATCAAATATGCTTGAATGAAAAGCATAATGAAGAGATACGCAAACATTGCAATCCAAGCTTGGTTGGGAAACATTTCAACCATTTGTGTTTGTAGTGCTTGTAAAACATTGGGGTCAGCATTTGGGGTCATCACAGCTTGCATAAACTGTTCATTCAGATTTGCAAATTGTGTCTTTTCACTTGGACTAAAAAATGCCGTTAAGATAAAAGTTGCTGGTATCCAAAGCAGTAAATCGACGATTTTCGCCAAAACACGTTTAGGAATACTAGCTAGGCTAGTTTGCTCTTGTACCGCTTGAGGCTGTGCATAGGTATTTGATGGCGTAGTTGCAGTTTGATTTGATTCGAATGCTGTTGGTGCAGTATATCCTGCAGGCATATAAACCAACTGACCTTGAGTGAGTTCACCCAAAGCTTTCCATTCGGTCATACCTTGGTGCCAAACCAAGTCCGTGAGTAACACTTGTTGGCTCGCGAGCATTTGGTTAAGTTGTTCTAAGGTGTAGGGACCAGCTTGTTGGTTATTTCGTGCCAAGTAAATCTGCATAAAACTAAAATCTCAAAAAACGTCTGTAAAAGTATAAATAAAAAAAAAGACCCACATGTGGGTCTTTTTTTAACACAGTTTATTAAGCTTGTTGAGCTTTTTCTTCAGAAAGGAAGAACCAAGTGTCTAATACTGAGTCTGGGTTAAGCGAAACAGACTCAATGCCTTGTTCCATTAACCATTTAGCTAGGTCAGGGTGATCTGAAGGGCCTTGACCACAGATACCGACATATTTACCTGCTTTACGGCATGCGTGAATTGCCATAGAAAGTAATGCTTTCACTGCAGGGTCACGTTCATCGAACAGGTGAGAAACGATACCAGAGTCACGGTCTAGACCGAGTGTTAACTGAGTTAAGTCGTTAGAACCGATAGAGAAACCGTCGAAGTGTTCAAGGAACTGTTCAGCCAACAATGCGTTAGTTGGAAGTTCACACATCATGATCACTTTAAGACCATTTTCACCACGTTTAAGACCGTTAAGCGCTAACAATTCAATAACTCGTTTCGCTTCAGCAACAGTACGTACGAAAGGAATCATGATTTGAATGTTAGTTAAGCCCATTTCATCACGTGCTTTTTTCAGTGCGCGGCATTCAAGTTCGAAGCAGTCACGGAAGTTGTCAGACACATAGCGGCTAGCACCACGGAAGCCTAGCATTGGGTTTTCTTCTTCAGGTTCGTATAACTTACCACCGATTAAGTTTGCATATTCGTTTGACTTAAAGTCAGACATACGAACAATCACTGGTTTGTCAGCAAACGCTGCAGCAAGTGTAGAAATACCTTCAACTAGTTTTTCAACATAGAATTCGATAGGAGATGCATAACCTGCAGTACGTGACATTACAGCAGCACGAGTTTCACGTGGTAAGCTGTCAATGTTAAGCAATGCTTTAGGGTGTACACCGATCATACGGTTGATGATGAACTCAAGACGAGCAAGACCAACACCTTCGTTAGGAATTTGAGCAAAGTCAAATGCGCGGTCAGGGTTACCTACGTTCATCATGATTTTGAACGGAAGTTTAGGCATAGATTCGATAGAGTTGCGTTGGATTTCAAAGTCCAAAGAACCTTCGTAAATAAAGCCTGTGTCACCTTCAGCGCAAGACACAGTCACTTCTTGACCGTCAATCAATACTTCAGTTGCATTACCACAACCTACGATTGCAGGAACACCAAGTTCACGTGCAATAATCGCAGCGTGACAAGTACGACCACCACGGTTAGTGACAATCGCAGCAGCACGTTTCATTACTGGTTCCCAATCTGGGTCAGTCATGTCAGATACAAGTACGTCGCCGTCTTGAACTTTGTCCATTTCTTTGATTGAAGTCACGATACGCACGCGACCAGAACCAATACGTTGACCGATTGAACGACCTTCACAAATCACATTACCTTTTTGTTTAAGAAGGTAGCGTTCCATTGTGCCTACATTTTGACGGCTCTTCACAGTTTCAGGACGTGCTTGAACGATATAGATTTGGCCATCATCGCCATCTTTCGCCCATTCGATGTCCATTGCTGAACCGTAATGGTTTTCAATGATCAATGCTTGTTTAGCAAGTTCTTGAAGTTCGTGGTCATTTAAAGCGAATTGTTGACGATCTGCTTTTTCAACGTCTACAACAACCACTGATTTACCCGCAGCACCTTCTTCACCATAAATCATTTTTTGGTGTTTAGAACCAAGGTTACGACGTAATACAGCGTGTTTTCCTGCATTTAGAAGTGGTTTAGATACATAGAATTCGTCAGGGTTAACTGCACCTTGTACAACCATTTCACCCAAGCCATAAGATGCTGTGATGAAAACTGCGTCACGGAAACCAGATTCTGTATCAAGTGTAAACATTACACCAGCAGCACCTGTTTCAGAGCGAACCATGCGTTGAACACCAGCAGATAACGCAACGACGTCATGTGCGAAGTTTTGGTGTACACGGTAAGAAATTGCGCGGTCGTTATAAAGTGAAGCAAATACTTCTTTAATCGCAACAAGGATGTTATCGATACCACGGATGTTCAAGAAAGTTTCTTGTTGGCCTGCAAATGAAGCGTCTGGTAAGTCTTCTGCAGTTGCAGATGAACGAACGGCAACCGCGATTTCAGGGTTGCCGTTTGAAAGAGCTGTGAAAGCTTCACGAATTTCTTTTTCAAGTTCAGCAGTCAGCGGAGTGTCTACAATCCATTGACGGATTTTCGCACCAGTTTCAGCAAGTGCATTTACATCGTCAACATTGAGTGCAGCAAGTTCAGCGTTAATTTTAGCGTTCAGGCCACTTTGCTCGAGGAATTCACGATATGCTTGAGCTGTAGTAGCAAAACCACCAGGAACAGATACACCAGCATTTGCGAGATGGCTGATCATTTCACCTAATGATGAGTTTTTACCGCCCACGAGTTCTACGTCGTGTTTCCCTAATTTTTCTAGACCAATTACGCGCGCTTCCAAAGTTGTTACTCCACTTTTGCAGTATTAATCACTATCTTGGCATGAAATTATAACAAATTACTTAGCATTCTAAATTTACTAAGTGACAGTCATGTAAGATGGTTTACTATAATGATTATATAGCACTAAGACAAATTTTGGAGGAGAATTTTAATGTCAGAAGGTAAACAGATTCAGCGTAGTGTTTTCTTTGTTTCGGATGGTACCGCGATTACCGCAGAAACGCTTGGTCATTCACTGTTAGCCCAGTTCCCTCATGTAGATTTTGACATTCATATTATTCCTTATATTACCTCTGAAGAAGCAGCTACAAATGTGGTTGCAGAGATCAATCTTAGAGCGCAGCAAGACGGTCAAAAGCCTTTGGTGTTTGACACCCTTGTTGACCCGTATGTACGTGACATTATTAATACGGCAGATGCAGTAAATCTTGATGTTTTTGAAGGGCTTATTAGTAAATTATCTGACGAGTTAGGCACAGCTCCTACAACTTTAGTCGGTCAAACCCATGCAGTAACAGATTCTGAGTCTTATAAAGCACGTATTGATGCGGTGCATTTTGCTTTAGATAACGATGATGGGGCACGTACTCGTCATTATGACAAAGCCGACTTAATTTTAATTGGCGTGTCACGTTCGGGTAAAACACCGACTTCCATCTATCTCTCTTTGCAATTTGGTATTCGTGTAGCGAACTATCCGTTGACAGAAGAAGACTTGGATGACAACCGTTTACCTGCAGTTTTACGTGAGCATAAACATAAGTTATTTGGCTTGATGATTGATGCAGAGCGCCTTGTAGCAATTCGTTCAGAGCGTAAGGCCAATAGCCGTTATGCAAGTTTTAGTCAGTGCCAAATGGAACTACGTGCGATTGAAGGTATTTATATTTCTGAAGGAATTAAATACTTAAACGTGTCTGAAATGTCGATTGAAGAAATTTCTACACGTGTTTTACAAATGACCGGACTGAAGCGTCGCATTGGTTAAGTGTAAATTGAGCCACTTTGGTGGCTCTTCTGATGATAATAAATTACTGTATAAATTATATAAAAATAGTATTAATTTCTGGTTTGTCATACTTTTAATGAATGATAAATATTTAAGATATTGATGAAAATTTTCCTCAATATTTAGACTTAAATTTTAAGCAATTTTTGCATTTATTTGTGTACCAGTTCGATGAATTTCTTTGCCTGGAAATTTATAAAATATGGCCAAATTGACAGCACAAATCTTTTATAAAAATCCGTGTTTTGCTGTATTTTTATCTATGAATTAAGCCTGAATAATCCACTTGATATGAGTTGTATAAATACAAGATTTAGCTAATATGGTTTAATATTTAATCAATTTTTCAAAAATACTGATTTAAATGCTAAAAAAATAGGCAGAAAATAGAATAAAAAATAATCAAACAGTCGCTTTTGGGTGTTAAATATCAAGAAATGTCATCATTTATTTAATTGATGTGGGTGAAAAGTGCTCTAATTGAGACAATTCAGGCTTTAAAAGCTGATATGAAGTGATATTAAAATTGGATTTTAAGCAGTTATTTTCCTATTGAATATAGATTAGAACATAAGTAAATGTTGGCTAAACATGAGCATCGGTATAAATTTGCAAACATATATTTTGGTACTAAAAGAGTTGTGTAAGACAAAATTAAGCGACTGAAAAATTATTGGTTTGAAATAAAGTTTTCATGAAGAATTGATCATAACTATTCAAAAATCGCACCTCTATAAACTCGCTGTAGCTGCTGGTGCAGGTCGGATGCATGATTTAAGTCTGAGCGTTTAAAAAGCATGTAGCACGATTAAAGCTATTTTCATTTATAGATTTTTAAGAATCCTTAGCCTTACCGAATAGAAGTATTCAATAACGTAGGGGATCTAGCAAAAGCCACCAGAGATGGCTATTGGTGTTGTGAGTTTTGATCAATCGGATAAATTCTAGTAATTGTCATGTGAAAATAATTGCAATGTAATTACTTTTCTTTAGGCTGGTTAGATTCGCTGCGCACAATGACATCACACTCAAACGTATGCTCATCTAAAGCCGTGATTGAATTACTCTGAATTTTTGCAATAGGCCAAGTGTTTAAGATGCAGTTGGGCTGCTGTAATGCTGCATAATAATGATCCGATTTTAGGAAGGTTTTGTTCTGAATTGCGGTATTTGGACTGAGTAAATGTCTTAACCAATGGTTCGGCACTTGATCTTCTAAAAAGCGAATCGCCAAAATACTCTTAATACGATTGCTAAATAAACGTCGATTTTTTGCAATCAGTGGATGTTGAATTAATTTATTCAATAGACGTTCAGTACGCGGTAAAACAAATTGCGGTTTGATTTGATAGACCATGATGTTATCTGCAACCTGACATAGATGATGTAGTTCAGAGACCACATGCTGATCTATCCCAATAATTGCGATTTTTTGATTCTTAAAATCATAATCTTTGATCTGTTCTGAACTGATGATCGTTCCACGAAAGTGTTCAAAATCCTCTAGATGATTATTAAAAATATGGTGGGTTGCATCCTGCTTGTTGGCCATATTTATTCCTTGTCTTTTGTTTTTTTAGTTGAGTCTTAGATAGGAATATATTCTGTGATGGGCCAGTCGGGGTAAAGCGTTTTTTCAGTCTGATGAGTCATACAATTTGTCTAGAATTGATTTGCTTGGCCCTTGTCATTTATACATTTCTAGGAGTGAACTGATTTTTTTATGCGTTGAAGTTCATCTTTCGCTCAAGCAGGTCGAAATAATGAGCGACCTGCATGAACAGCTTTTGAGATCTATAATTTTGTGAGTTTTAAAGTGGTTCATCATCTGATGAGTTATAGTCAAGCTGACTCGTGGTTGAATGTTTAAGTTCGGGTTGGTCGGTATGGGTACGTAAATAGTCCATATCACGAATATTTTTTTGTACAGCAACTGCACCAAACAGACTCATTAGGAAAGCCATCATGTAAAAACCTTTTTCACTTAATGCCAGTTCAGCATTCCATAGACCAATGGCAAGAAGTACGAGGCAAATAATGACGGATGCCCAGCACAGTCCAAAGTAGATTGCAGTGACATGCATTCCTTCTAAACGGTCACGAATGATTTTTTGTAGTGAAACCGATGAAAATAATCCATAAAGCAATAAAATGAGATAAAAGCCTTTTTCATTCAACATCATATTTGCATTGAATAAACCTATGCAAAACACCACAGCGCCTAAGATCAGTGCACACCAACTTGCTGCGATAAATGCGGGTGTGGGTTTATTAATATATTGGCTCATCTGCTTATTTTTCTCTTTGTTTTGCTTATGTTTAATATTTATACAGCAATAAAAATGAGTAAAGCAATTATTTCGTTGAGGCAATGATGGTTTTTAAGTACAGGTTTAGTCGTTGTTAGCCGAAACCATATTATCTGTTGACTGCTATCCGTCTAAAGAGCCACAAAAAATGTAGTCACAATTCTACCTTTAGACGGATTAAACGCTTGGATTAGATCATTAAGTTTAGAGTCTTAAGCGAGATCATTTTTGATTTGCATTAAACGTTCGAAGTTTTCAATGCGCTTATCGGTATCGTAAATGTCACAGGTGAAAATAAATTCATCAACGTCATATTTGGTGAGTAGGTTTTCTAAACCTGCTCGAACGGTTGCATTTGAACCGACTTGTCCCATAGCGTAGAAATTATCTACGGACATCTTTTCTGCAGCAGACCATAGGCCTTGCATACTGTCGACTGGAGCTTTGAGTTTTAAACTTTGACCACGCATTAAACCTAAAACGCGTTGATAAGCACTCGTTGCCAGATATTCTGCTTCTTCATCTGTTTCAGCAACAACCGTTGGTACGCCCATAGAGACATAAGGTTGATCTAAATATTCGGATGCTTGGAAATTTTCACGATAGAGCTGAATTGCTTGTCCAAGCATGCGTGGTGCGAAATGTGAAGCAAAAGAATAGGGTAGACCTAAACGTGCAGCGATTTGTGCACTGAACAGACTTGAACCTAAAAGCCATACAGGAACATGTGTATTTTGTCCCGGTGTAGCAATGATACGCTGCTGTGGCTCAGGTGCTTTAAAGTATTGCAATATCTCAAGGACATCTTGTGGAAATTGATCTTCGGTTTCCTGACGGCCACGGCGTAAAGCGCGCATGGTGGTTTGGTCGGTACCTGGTGCCCGACCTAAGCCGAGTTCAATGCGGCCGTGATATAGCGTTTCAAGCGTGCCAAATTGTTCAGCGACAACCAACGGCGCATGGTTAGGCAACATAATCCCGCCTGAACCGAGCTTGATAGATTGTGTATTTGCTAAGAGATAACCGAGTAAAACCGCAGTTGCAGAACTTGCGATGCCGTCCATATTGTGGTGTTCGGCTAACCATAGACGCTCATAGCCAAGTTGTTCTGCTTTCTGTGCTAACTGGAGTGCATGTTTGAGTGAAAATTCGATGGTTTTATCATCTCGAACAGGTGCGAGTTCAAGTATTGAAAATTTTGTATCGGCTAGAGTACGCATGTTTTCTCTCAGAGATCTTTATATCGAAATAATACGATATAAAACGCCTAATGTATATCGAATAAATTCGATATATTGGTTGGGCTGTGTAAAAAGTCAACTTTTGGTATATCTAAACTTTTTTTTATAAACAAAAAAAGCACCCGAAGGTGCTGATTTTTTTCATTGAAATATCTCGATTAACGTTTACCGTTTTTGTACCAACCTAAGTGACGACCATTGTCTCCACGGTAGCCTCGGTCGTTGTAGCTGTAATTATTGGTACGATAGCCACGGTTGTTATAACGACGGTCATAGCGATCATCATAACGACCATTGTAGCGGTCATCATAGCGACGGTCTTCAGACACTTTTTTACCTAGTGCAGAACCACCGGCTGAACCAAGTGCAGCACCGATATAACCACCGTTTGTGCCGCCCATGTTTTTACCTACGGTATAACCACCTGCGCCACCAAGTGCGCCACCAATGATGGCACCATTACGGTCACGTTTGTTCGCCGATGCTGCTGCACCTGCACCGCCACCAATTGCTGAACCAATCATTGCGCCAGTTTGACCGCCAACTTGGTTACCGATTGCTGCACCAACAACACCACCTAAAGCAGATGTTAATGCAGTATTGGTACTATTACCTGCATGTGTTGCAGTCATAGTAAGCGCTGAAGCGGCAATTGCTGCACTGAATAAAATTTTATTAATTTTCATTTTTAAACTCCTTACGAAGCATGATGTTTATCTGTTGATATCAATATATGAAAACACATAGCGAATATTTGGAGCGTGATGTGAAATAAAATACGTGTTCCGTTGCTGCAATGTAAATTTTGCACTTTATTTCTACATGATTGATCACATGGATAGAGTGGATCAACTCTACATATTTGAGGTGCAATAAATAAAATTGTATTTATCATTTGAAAAAAGGCGATACATAAAAAAAGCACCCGAAGGTGCTCTTTTCACGATCCAATACGGACTCACTAATTTTGAATTAGTGACGACGACGGTAACGTTTTTTGTATTTACGTTCTTGGTGTTTGTCGTAAGCTTTATCTTTAGAGATTTTATTACCTAGAGCAGCACCACCAGCAGCACCTAGTGCAGAGCCGATGTAACCACCGTTTGTACCGCCCATGCTTTTACCAACGGTATAACCTGTACCACCACCTAAAGCACCGCCGATAGCAGATTCTGTACGGTTACGTTTATTACTTGCTACCGCAGCACCACCAGCACCACCAAGAGCAGCACCAATTGTAGCGCCGGTATTACCGCCCATGTTTTTACCAATTGCAGTACCTGCAACACTACCTAATGCACTAGCTGCAGCAACGCGTGTTGTACTATCTGCATTTGCAGACACAGTGAACATAGAAGCAGTTGCTAGAGTGGCTGTCATTAAAAGAGTATTCAGTTTCATAGTTCACTCCATGTCCTTCATAAACGCGAGGACTTTTTCATAATCATTTCGATGGCAGTAAATGTAACAAAACTATTCGCTATAAATATGGAGAGCTTTCACTTTATTTAGTGATTTGAGTGTCTAGTTTGTATAAGTTTTATTAATATTGTGAAAAAAATGGTCGAATGCTGAAAATCTGTACGACTTTGTGGAGAAAGGTAGGAGTGATGAATTTCACACTTTAATATTTCGGGTCATCGATAGGCCAAAAAACAATAAATATGTCATTTCAGACCCATTATCGGTACACTAGCGCCATTATTTTGAATTTTGGCATATCCGTGAAAGTTTAGCGGTAGAGCCTGTGTATTGAGATTTTTTGAAAAATGAAAGAATCGTTACGTTTACGATTAGATCAGCTCTCTGACCGTCACGAAGAATTAAATGCATTACTCGCAGATGTAGAAGTCATTTCAGACAATAAACGTTTCCGTCAGTTGTCTCGTGAGCATAGTGATTTATCTGAAATCACTGAAGTTTGGAAAAAATACCGTCAAGCAGAAGAAGATATTGAAACTGCTGAAGTGATGTTGACGGATCCAGATTTCAAAGAAATGGCCGTTGAAGAAATTAAAGAAAATAAAGCTTTGATTGGTCAGCTTGAAGCAGACTTAAACATTCTGATGATTCCAAAAGATCCGAATGATGCGAACTCTGCCTATTTAGAAATCCGTGCCGGAACGGGTGGTGACGAAGCCGCGATTTTCTCTGGTGACTTGTATCGCATGTACAGTAAATATGCTGAATCACAAGGTTGGCGTATTGAAGTGTTGTCTGAAAATGACGGTGAACACGGCGGTTATAAAGAAGTGATTTGCCTCATCAATGGTGAAGGCGTATATGGTCGCTTAAAATTTGAAAGTGGCGCACATCGTGTACAGCGTGTGCCTGCAACTGAGTCTCAAGGTCGTGTTCATACTTCGGCATGTACTGTTGCGATTTTGCCGGAAATTGATGTAGACACTAGTGTTGAAATTAATCCTTCAGAACTACGTATTGATACCTATCGTGCATCTGGTGCGGGTGGTCAGCACATTAACAAAACTGACTCTGCTGTGCGTATTACCCATATTCCAACGGGTACAGTTGTAGAATGTCAGGATGAACGTTCACAGCATAAAAACAAAGCCAAAGCGATGGCGCTATTGGTTTCTCGTTTAGAAAATGCCAAACGCGCAGCAGCAGATGCAGCGACATCTGAAATGCGTCGTGACTTGGTGGGTTCTGGTGACCGTTCTGAGCGTATTCGTACCTATAACTATCCACAAGGTCGTATGACTGATCATCGTATTAACCTAACACTGTATAAGTTAGATGCTGTGATGGAAGGTGATTTGACTGAATTGCTAGATAGTTTGCATCGTGAATATCAAGCCGATCAGTTGGCGTTATTAGCACAGCAGAATGGTGGCTAATGAATATTGCACAGGCTTTGGCCTATCGTGGTGAACCTGAGAGTTATGAACGTCAGGAAAATGCGTGGTTGTTAGAGCATATCACCAAGATTGATTCTTTTGATTTAATCATGAAAAAGGATCAAGAATTAACAGCTGAGCAAGAACAACTCTATGTTGAAAGTCTTGCACGTATTACCGCAGGTGAGCCTTTGGCTTACGTCACAGGTTCTCAGCCATTTTGGACGCTAGACTTAAAAGTGACTAAAGATACTTTGGTACCACGTCCTGATACGGAAGTACTTGTTGAAACTGTACTGCGTTTAGAACTTCCTGAAGATGCTCGTGTGGTCGATTTAGGAACAGGAACTGGTGCTGTAGCGTTATCATTAGCCAGTGAACGTCCAGATTGGTCAATTGTGGCTTCAGATATTTACGAACCTACATTGGAAGTCGCTGAGTTTAATGCCAAAAAGCATGATCTTGAACATGTGCAGTTTGTCTTAGGTTCTTGGTTGAAACCCTTTGGTCGTGCTTTCTTTGATGTAATTGTGTCAAATCCGCCGTATATCGATGCTGATGATGTACACATGAAGGATTTGGCGACAGAGCCTGAACGTGCTTTGGTTGCAGACAATCATGGGCTTGCAGATCTTGAGCAAATCATTCTTCAAGCCAAAAAACATTTAACCGTGAATGGTTGGGTGGTGCTCGAACATGGTTATGACCAAGGTGAAGCGGTCAGACATTTGTTCTTACAAGCTGGGTATCGAAATGTTCGGACTGTAAAAGATTATGGTGGCAATGACCGTGTCAGTTTAGGCCAGTGGCAACACTGATTTGGTGTTAGAGAAATAGTCAAAAATAAAGCGCATTGAATGCGCTTTATTTTTTTGTTTTTGATATTCGATCAATACTTACATTGGGTAGTCTTGTAAGCTATCGAAAACTTCAACTTGTTCTAAAGCTGCTGTTTCTACTGCAAGACAGTAAGCAATAATTTTTGCAGTTGCATTCACTAAATTTTCATCTTTTAGATTTGCACCTGCTTGAATTGCTTCAATGTCATCCGCTTGGATATCCAGTGCATGAGCAACTTCAACTGCATTTTCAGTGCTAAAAAATTGTGAGATCAAATTTTGCAAATCGATATCTGCAATAGTTTTAAGCTGTTCATGAAACAGGTCATCAATTGCGTCAATCTGAGTGAAAAGAGAATCTGAAAAGTTTTGAACAAGTTGTTGTTCAAGAACATCAATCATCTTAAGCATAGGAAAGCCTTTCAAGGAGATGCAGGAGAATTGGAAAATAAATAAGCAAAGCGCTTTAAATTGAGTGAAAAATAACCTAATTAGACTAAAGTAGCAATCGTTCAAGGATGAATGGTCAGTCTATTTATTGAATATTTTTAAGTTATTGATTTTCTATTAATTAGATGAATATTCAATTTATAAATAGCGAATATCAAATTTTAGGCCTTGAATTCAGGCGCATTATTTTGTCGATACGCACCAGGACTGACACCTGTCCATTTTTTAAAAGCCCGATGGAAAGCACTCGGATCATGAAAATTCAGTTCTTCACTGATATCTTGCAAGCTTTTATCGGTATGGGTTAAAAAATCGATGGCGGTATCTCGTCGGATATCATTTTTGAGTTGTTGATAACTCACACCTTCACTTTTAAGACGGCGATGCATGGTGGCTTCCGACATATTCATTTTGACCGCCAACTCATAAAACTCTAACCATTCGGCAGGAGAAACGTCTAACAGTTGTTTACGAATTTGGCTGCTAAGTGCATACGGGTTTTTAAAACGAACCAAGAGGTTTTCAGGCGTTTGTTGTAGGAATTGATACCAGGAACGTGTGTCTTGTTTGATGGGAAGGCTTAAATAACTGGCATCGAGCTGTATATAGTTTTGACTGGCTTGATAATGAATATTTTCACAGAAGCGAACTTTGTAGTCGTGATCATCAAGCGGTGCATCACATTTAAATTGGATTTGGTTTAATAAAATCCGTTGACCACTTAGCCAGCACAGTAGCGTATGGATGAGCATTAAATATGTGGCATAGCTGAACATGCGTTTAGGCGCATGTTGGTCATAGATCACGATATAAGCAAAGTGATCTTCAATAGTTAAATCACTATGCAAGTCATCTAAAACCAGATTTAAAAATTGTAGGATTTGCTTGAGTGCATCACCCAAGGTGCTGTTATGCATGACCATTTTCGACAGTAGCTTAAAACTACCACGTCGCATAGCATGCCGATCCATGCCAAAAAATTCATCATCCATCACATCTGCAAGATGAGTCCATAAAGCCGCATATTGTGAAACGGAAACTCTGGTTTTACGCGATAGCAGTAACTCAGAGGGAATACCCGCCTTTTGTAAAATAGCAGAAATATCAAAGTGCTTTTTTTGCGCATCGTGTAATGCTTCATGCACCAAGTCGATAGAAATCGTCCCTTTACTGTATTCGAGTCCATGCTTCGGCATATGTGCGGATAGGTCCTTGTTCAGAATTGTCCAAATACATCAGAAAAGATGCAACATTTGGAAATTGTACTGAATAAATTCTCTGTTTACTCTGCATCTTAAGTCGAATTTAAAACAAGATATCGTAAATAGGGAAATGCTATGGACATTAAAGGAAAAGTTTTTGTTGTGACCGGTGGTGCATCAGGACTAGGCGCTGCGACAGCAACACATCTGATTGGCCTGGGTGCAAAAGTGATTATTGTGGATATGAATCATGAGCATGGCGAAGCGATGCAACGTCAACTGGGTGATCATGCCAAATTTGTTCAATTGGATGTTACCGATGAACAAGCGGTCGGCGCTTTCTTTGCACAAGTTGAAGCGGAATTTGGTCAACTTAATGGCTTAGTGAACTGCGCAGGTATCGCACCCTCTGCAAAAGTTTTAGGTCGTGACGGATTACATGATTTGGCGATGTTCCAAAAAGTATTAAATATTAATGTTTCAGGCACATTCAATATGCTGCGCTATGCGGCACAACTGATTGCTAAATATGAATTAAAAGCAGGTGAAGAAGAGCGTGGCGTGATAGTGAATACTGCGTCGGTTGCGGCTTTCGATGGTCAAATTGGTCAGTCGGCTTATGCAGCATCTAAAGGGGCAGTGGTTGCAATGACATTACCTCTTGCACGTGAGCTTGCACGTGAATCAATCCGTGTGATGACCATTGCTCCGGGCATTATGGAAACGCCGATGCTCAAAGGCTTAGCACAAAATGTACAAGATGCTTTGGGGCAAATGGTGCCTTTCCCTCCACGTTTAGCAAAACCACAAGAGTTTGCAAACTTAGTGACGCATATTTTTGAAAATGCTTATCTCAATGGCGAAGTGATACGTCTTGATGGCGCGATCCGTATGCAGCCTAAATAGTTATTTATTAAAACTGCTTATTCAGGCTTCTACGACGGAGTCTGATCGAGAATAACTTTGTTGACAGTAGCTCATCTTGTTACTTTTGTTTTAGGCAAAAGTAACCAAAATCATTGTCATTTGCAAAACTCGTCATCAAGTATTTATTGATTTACGGGTCGCAGAAACACTAGAGATTAATAGCGTCCTGCCTCAGACAGTTGTAAATGACGTCGTCGTGTATCCAACTTTGCTTTATACAGCCAAAGAATTTTTAATTCCGCAGTTATCCAAAATTTAAAGCTATTCCCGCTATAAAAGATTTAGAAAAGGAAGTCTCATGATTTTAAATGATGAACAAAAAATGGTTCAGGACATGATGCGAAGCTATTCGCAAGAAAAACTGAAACCAACGGCTGCAGAGCGTGACAAAACGGCAGCATTTCCTGCACAAGAGCTAAAGGAACTTGGTGAGCTGGGTGCTTTAGGCATGACGGTTTCTGACGAATGGGGTGGTGCAGGTTTAGACTATGTGTCTTTGGTTGTTGCCTTAGAAGAAATTGCTGCAGGTGATGGTGCGATTTCGACGATTGTCAGCGTACAAAACTCACTGCCTTGTGGCATTACGCAGCGTTATGGTACAGAAGCACAAAAAGAAAAATACTTAAAAAAATTAGCCACAGGCGAATGGTTAGGTTGTTTTTGCCTAACAGAACCACAAGTGGGTTCAGATGCGAGCGCATTGGAATGTAAAGCGGAGCGTGATGGTGATGAGTGGGTGTTAAATGGCACCAAGCAATTTATTACTACAGGAAAACATGCCCAAGTAGCCTTGGTTTTTGCGGTAACGGATAAGTCTGCAGGTAAAAAAGGGATTTCGTGCTTTTTAGTACCAACGGATGCGCCGGGTTATATCGTAACGCGTTTAGAAGACAAAATGGGTCAGCATTGTTCCGATACAGCAACGATTGTTTTAGATGACTGTCGTATTCCTGCGGATAGTCTTTTAGGCCAAGAGGGTGAAGGCTATAAAATTGCCTTATCAAACCTAGAGTCAGGTCGAATTGGTATTGCAGCGCAGTCTGTGGGTATGGCACGAGCAGCATTAGATGCTGCCGTTGAATATGCCAATGAACGCAAGGCATTTGGGGTGGAGATTGTACAGCATCAGGCCGTGGCATTTCGCCTAGCAGATATGGCCACCCAAATTGAGGCAGCACGCCAATTGATCTTCCATGCAGCGACGTTAAAAGATGCCGGTTTTCCATGTTTAAAAGAAGCCTCAATGGCGAAACTTTTTGCATCGACGATGGCTGAACGTGTGTGTTCAGATGCCATTCAAATCCATGGGGGCTACGGTTATGTATCTGATTTTCCAGTAGAACGAATATATCGTGATGTGCGTGTCAGTCAAATTTATGAAGGTGCATCGGACATTCAGCGGCTGGTGATTGCACGTGAAGTCACCAAAGGGTGAAAGGTTAAAAAATAGACTTTGGTCGATGTTCAAACCCTGCAATGGCGTTGATGGTTATGGAAATTGCAGGGCACATCCAAACATGGTTATCTAGGTATAGACAGTCTAAGAATAGGTAATTTACGAATAGATTGTCGAAGAGTATAAGTTTCAAAACTAAAAAGCCGACATTGCAATCGGTGTATAGAAAAGCAGTAAAAGCGGATGTGGCAAAGGAATCGTCACGGTTACGCAGCGGTACAACAACAAGATTAATAAACCTCAAAGTATTGCACTTTGAATCATAGAGAACAGGATAGGAATTGTCGTCATGAAGACACTAGAACAAGCATATCGTGATTTTAATTTTGAAAAGATGGTTACAGAACAATTGGTCGGTACGCCAAAATCAATCAATGCTTATGATGAATGTTGTGGGCGCTATGTTGGGCAAAATCGAACTGCACTGATCTGGGAAGGTAAAAATGGTGAATCTGAGCAATGGACTTTTGAGCAATTAGATTTAGCATCTGCACAATTGGCAAATTATTATCAACGCATTGGACTGAAAGCAGGTGATTGCATTGCAGGTCTTTTACCTCGCACAGCAGAGTTGTTGATCACCGTATTGGCAACATGGCGTATAGGGGCAATTTATCAGCCTTTGTTTACGGCATTTGAGTCCAAAGCGATTGAACATCGGGTGCAAACAGCGGGAACAAAGCTGATTGTAACCAACACCGAGCAACGCTCAAAACTCAATCATATTGATTTACCGCATATTTTAACTGTACATGCCGATCAAGCAATTCAGACAGATCCTGACTTTTGGTCAGAGCTGCAACTTCATGACACCACATTTAACTCAGTACCGCGTTCATTTGATGATGAATTTTTAATGATGTTTACCTCAGGGACGACCGGTTTAGCCAAGTCTGTCCCTGTGCCACACAAAGCGTTGTTGGCATTTAAAGGGTATATGACACATGCAGTTGATTTGCGTGAAGAAGATTCATTTTGGAATTTGGCAGATCCGGGTTGGGCTTATGGTTTGTACTATGGAATTGCAGGGCCATTAAGTTTAGGACACAGCATTATTATGGATGAACGTGCTTTTAGTGTTGATCATGCACTTCAAGTCATCAAAAAATATAAAGTCAGTAATTTGACCGGTTCACCAACGGCATTTCGTATGTTCTTTGGTTTTAAAGAAAAATTTGATGAATCCCTAAAATCACATTTACGGGTTGTGAGTAGTGCAGGAGAGCCACTAACGCCCGAAGTGATTCAATGGTTTAATCACGATTTAAACGTCAATATTTATGACCAATATGGACAAACAGAACTCGGTATGGTGATTGCAAATCATCACGCTTTAGAACACTACAAAAAAGTGGGTTCAGCCGGTTTTGCTATACCGGGTCATCGTTTCGCGGTGCTTAATAAAGACTATCAAGAAATTGAACGCGGTGGCATTGGAACATTGGCATTAGATTGGTCGCAATCTCCACTCATGTGGTTCACAGGCTATGGTGGCAATAACCGTAAAGCCTTTGTCGGGAACTACTATTTAACCGGTGATACCGTTCGTTTAAACGAAGAAGGCGGCATTGATTTTGTAGGTCGTGCAGACGATGTCATTACAACGTCAGGCTATCGTGTTGGGCCTTTCGATGTGGAAAGCACATTATTAGAATGTGAAGAGGTTTTAGAGTCGGCAGTTGTTGGTAAGCCTGATCCTGAGCGGACTGAATTGGTCAAAGCTTTTGTGGTATTGAAACCACAATATCAAGCAAGTTCTGAACTCATGGATAAACTACAAGCCTATGTACGATCTCGTTTATCCAAGCATGCTTATCCAAAAGAAATTGAATTTGTGGATGGGTTGCCTAAAACATCGAGTGGAAAAATCCAACGTAATTTGTTGAAGCAACAAGAAGTGGCCAAAGCGCAATTAATTCAAAAGGTCAGTTGAGTCAATTTATATACGCAAAAAAGGCTGCTTGATGCAGCCTTTTTTAAATTGATGTTTGAGCTGGTAAAACCATTCATTCCAGATCATATATGCACTTGACTAACTATGGGACAATCCAAATTAACCTAAAATTAAAGCATTCATTCAAATCAATAAAATCATTTAGTTTAAGTTCAGGGTATTATGTTCAGTATCAAGTTCTTGAGTTTTACCTGTTAAATTGCCCTTCAAAGCTTTGAATAAATGGGTGACTTTATTGTCTTTGACATTCCAGAATTCTGCACTAATAGGATTAGCTATCAAAACGCGAACAGTAGGATCAGTCTTGCCATCGAACCAGTTTTCAGCCCAAGGATTCCATAATTTATCGATTAGGGCCGCATCTGTACTGATTTCTCCATGAGCACTAATTGATACATAAATATCGTCTGAAGGTTTAGCGAATGCTAATCCAAGATGATTACGACCTGCATTGACTGCCTCTACAAGGTCATTGTTTTCTTTCATAAGAAAATAGATATTTTCATGCTCATTCATCTTATCAGAATTAAGCATGGTCATAGGTTGAGAATGAATTTCTTGCTTGTCAGTGACATGGCTAATCATGGTGAAACGCACGTCTTTAATGAGTTCCCATAATTTTTGTCGCTGATCTTGTTCAACGTATTCTTGTGACATTTTATTCTCCACTTTTAAGTAATCACTTTGGGGTAAAGGGGTAAATATGACTGAGCACAAAGTATTTGAATAATGTGTGTTAGCTCATAAGTTTATCTAACATATTGTGTCAGCAATAGATTTCTTTCATAAGTCATTTTTCACTCAGCTCCAAGTTATAAATTCCAGCAATTAGATTGAATCTTAATGCTAGTCTTTTGCCTCGATTGCGATATCGCTCAGCAAGAATTTTGAAGGTTTT
>NZ_VPCD01000028.1:0-28161 GCF_013418345.1 Acinetobacter sp. YH12144
CAAGAGTGAACCACCTGATCCCTTCCCGAACTCAGAAGTGAAACCTCTTAGCGCTGATGGTAGTGTGGGGTTACCCATGTGAGAGTAAGTCATCGCCAGCTCATTATTCGAAACACCCCCAACTTAAACGTTGGGGGTTTTTTTTATGCGTGGAGAAAAAAGGGAAAAAAATAATAAGAAAAGCAGCAGGATAAAATAGGGAAATGATAGATATTTAAAAATAATACGGCTAAACAGCGCTAAAAATTTACATCAAGGTGAGTCTATATTCTTTATAGTGAAGTTCAGTCTCCAATGTATAAAAACAATAGGATGTGCAAATGCTCCAAGATCTCAATAAAGTCTCTATTTTAGAGATATTGCAGCAACGCTTTGAGGTAAATATGCAGCGTCATCCAGAATTGCTTTGGGATGATGTTAAAAAACAATTGATTGCACAGCCCTCAAAACTAAAAACTGTAATCGAAATGGAAAAAACAGGGGGTGAGCCAGATATTGTGAGGCTGAATCGGCAATCTCATGACCTGATATTTTATGATTGCAGCTTAGAGTCGCCAAAGCCTAGACGACGCTTATGTTATGACCGTGATGCCTTGGAGAACCGGAAGGATCATCCTCCCCAAAATAACGTTATAGATATGGTTCGAGACATCGGTGCTGAGCTACTGACAGAAGAGGACTATCGAGCGATACAGACAGTTTTTCATTTTGATTTAAAGACTTCGAGCTGGATTGTGACGCCAGCAGATATTCGGCAAAAGGGCGGGGCACTGTTTTGTGACCGACATTACGATCATGTATTTAGCTACCATAATGGCGCACAGTCATATTATGCGTCTCGTGGATTTCGCTGTAAGCTGGTGATTGCTTAATCTCAGCGCTATCAAGGTATTTAAAACAATCTAGAGTGTTCAGACGAACTTTTCTAAAGATATATTTTCGTTTGTTTTTTAGACATTTAAAATTTTTCTAAACTAAAGATAGAAATAAATGATGGTGTGTCGTTCTGAAGTTGAATGAAAGAATAGAAGAATTAGACCTAAAAACAAGGACATTATTATTTAAAAAAAGAAGTTAAATAATCATATATTGATAATGTTTAATAATTAAACTAAAGCATGAAAAATAACACAATTAACATGTACTTATAAGAGACTAGATTTATTAAACATACGTCTAATATCCCTAGAAAACACTGTTCCGTATATTCCGTGGCTGTTGAATTTTACTTAAAAATTCAATGAATGTTATGGACAAGTACTCATGGGAGATGAGAACGATGACAACGGAAAAAATAGACATAAATTCTGTAGTCGATAAGGCTAAATTTACCCCGTTCCACTTCAATGTAGTGGCTTGGTGCTTATTGATTATTTTATTTGATGGCTACGATTTAGCGATTAATGGCGTGGTTTTACCATTATTGATGCAAGACTGGGGCTTAAGTGCAATGCAAGCGGGGATGCTTGCTAGTACTGCGCTCGCAGGCATGATGTTTGGTGCCATGTTCTTTGGTTCTTTAGCAGATAAGATTGGCCGTAAAAAAGTCATCATGATCTGTATCGTTTTATTTAGTGGTTTGACCTTTGCTGGTGGTTTTGCGTCGAATCCAACAGAATTTGGTATTTTGCGTTTCTTGGCTGGTTTAGGGATTGGCGGTGTAATGCCTAACCTTGTGGCTTTAACGTCGGAATACGCGCCGCAGAAGATGCGTAGCACACTAGTAACGACGATGTTTAGTGGTTATGCAGTCGGTGGTATGATGGCGGCACTTTTAGGTTCATGGTTCACCCCTGACTTTGGTTGGCAAATCATGTTCTTTATTGCAGGTATTCCACTTTTCCTTTTACCTGTGATTTGGAAATTCTTACCTGAATCTTTGGCATTTATGGTGAAAGAAAACAAACAGGAAAAAGCCCGCAGTATCGTGAAGCGCTTAGCGCCTGAAGTGAAAGTGACTGAAAATACAGTGTTCACTTTACCGCAAGAAAATGTACCTGAAGCTGCTAACGTGGTGAGTTTGTTCCGCCGTGGTCGTGCCGTAAATACATTGCTGTTTTGGGTGGCGTTCTTTACGTGCCTATTGACCATGTATGCGCTAAGCAGCTGGTTACCAAAACTGATGATGGCAGCCGGTTATTCTATGGATAACAGCTTAATGTTCATGATGGTCATGAACGTGGGCGCAGTTGTGGGTATTGTTGGCGGTGGTATTTTGGCTGACCGTTTCCATTTAAAACCTGTGCTGATGGTTTTGGGTATGATGGGCGCGATTGTGATGAGCTTGATGGGCTTCCAATCGAATCAGTTCTTGCTATACATTTTGGTATTCTTGGCAGGTGCTGCATCTATTGGTTCGCAAATGCTGTTGTACAGCTATGTGGCGCAGTATTACCCACTTGCTGTACGTTCGACAGGTATTGGTTGGTCTTCTGCGATTGGTCGTATGGGCGCGATTGTAGGGCCGATTCTGATCGGTGGTTTGCTTGGTATGAACTTACCTGCTCATTTCAACTTTATGGCGGTAGGTTTACCTGTACTGATCACTGCAATCGCGGTTGCGTTGATTATGCATGAAAATGACAGTGATAAGATTGATGTTAAAGAAGCATCTACAGCCAAAGCTTAAGTTGTGATTCTTTAAAAAGAAAAGCCTCCGAAAGGGGGCTTTTTTATTTAATTTTTAGTATGTTATATGAATATTAATTTATAAAATGGTTAAAAAATGAAAGGAATTTTTACTAATACTAATTCTAAAAAAGATTTTTTTAGAGCTGGATTCATGAATAGTATTGAAGATGGAATGGAGGTCTATATTGCATCAGCATTCTTTACTGAATTTGATGTGATTGATGAGTTAATTCAAAGAAATTGCCGTATTAGAATAGTTGTTAGGTTAGGGTTTCCAACATCACCTATTGCTTTAAAACATCTTTTAAATAACAGCAAAAATATCGAAGCTAGATTTTATACTAATCCATCTTTTCACCCTAAATTATATATTTTAGGAGATAAAATAATTTTTGTAGGATCTGCAAATTTAACCAAAAGCGCTTTACTTACAAATCAGGAAATTATGATTGGGCTTCTATCTGATGATTCAAGATATGAGGAACTTATTATGCTATTTTCTGAATATTGGGATGCAGCCAAAGTCTTAACTTATGAAGAAGTTGAAAAATATGAAAAAATTTATAAAACATTTAAATCGACTTTAGATAGTGTTAATGATTTTGACTATGAAGTTGAACAAGTTTTAGGTGATGTGAATTTTCCTAACATCGAAAGATATGTACCAAGACAAAAAAAATCTGAGCTTTTTTTAGATAGTTTTTTAAAGTCGTATCAAGAATCGGTATCTGCATTCAATTTAATAGAACAAGTTTATAAGAGAAAAAGTCGAAAAATTGATTTGAATTTAATACCATTGAGGTTAGAAATTGATTCTTTTTTTAGTTTTGTTCGCGATCGGCATGCAATAAATGACATTTGGAAAGAACAAAAAATAGGTTGGGATACAAATAAAGAGGCGTTATTAAATCGCTTGATTGATGAGTGGATGAATACTAATTGGCCACATTTTGAAGATACAATTGTCCATTATAATTATCCATTAATTAATAAAATATTAGGTAGTAAGGCCGCTATAGAACTAGCTAAACCCGAACAAATAGTAGATGCTCTTTGCGTTGCACATTCATTCTATGATCGTCTAAGATTTTATAAAGGAGGTTTAAATACACTTAAACAAGAGTTTTTAAGAAATAATGATATATCTAGAATAAAGAAAACATTAATATATTTATTACATGATGAAAGTGTATCTTTGCCGAAACGTATAGCAGACTGTATTTTTGACCCTAAATATAAATTGAATGAATTTGGACAATCAAATATTCAGGAATTAGTTGGTTGGGTAAATAGTGAAGGCAAACCTGTTATTAATGGACGGACAACAAAGGTTTTACGATATTTTGGATTTAATGTAAGGCAAATTAGCTGAACAGAAATTAATGGATACAAAATGAAACTCAACTCATTCTCCCCAATCCCTGAAGAAGATGATGAACTGCATTTGCCTGAACTGGTGTACTGGGCATCTTTAGGTGAACTCGCAGAAGTCGAAAAATCTTTGGCGAATGGCACAGATGTAAACACTGCCGATGAAGAAGGCTATAGCGCACTGCATGCAGCAGCAGAGAATGGCTATTTAGACGTCGTAAAGCTTTTGGTAGGTAAAGGTGCAGACGTACAGCACAAAACCCAATACACAGCATTAGAGCTCGCAGAAATGGCAGGCAACGAGGATGTAGTGGCATACTTAAAAAATATGTAAGCCATATATCCTATAACTTAGATTTATAAAATACCCGCATGCAATATGCGGGTATTTTCCATTTGTATTATTGTTGCTGTTGCTGTTGCTGTTGCTGTTGCTGTTGCTGTTGCTGTTGCTGTTGCTCAAGCTCCTGCTGAATT
Source organism: Acinetobacter sp. YH12144 (assembly GCF_013418345.1). Classification (NCBI taxonomy): domain Bacteria; kingdom Pseudomonadati; phylum Pseudomonadota; class Gammaproteobacteria; order Moraxellales; family Moraxellaceae; genus Acinetobacter; species Acinetobacter sp. YH12144. The sequence continues at coordinate 4,480 of NZ_VPCD01000028.1, forward strand.
GCTTGATTAAACGCAGGCAAGTCATCTGGACAGCGAGAAGTAATGAGCACCCAACCGCCCGTATTACAGCGGTGCACCTGCTCATCGACCCAATGTGCACCCGCATTTTCCAAATCCAAACGAATGCTTTTATAAGACGTCAGAGTTTTATCACGAATTCTTTCAGCATTAATGAGCGCCCAAGGACCATGACAAATTGCAGCAATAGGTTTTTGATGGTCAGCAAAGTTTTGAATAAGTCGCAGTGCATTTTCATCGATCCGTAGATGATCTGCATTGACAGTTCCGCCTGGAATTACTAAGACATCATAGTCTTCAGCATTTACGCTGCTCAATTGGGCATTGGGTTGAACTTCAGCTTCGACCTTTTTGTCGGCTTTTACTGTTTGGACAACCGCATGTTTAATAGCGGCATGAATGGCTTCAATTCCCTTTTCATTTAAATAATTTAATGGTTGGATCAGCTCGTCATGTTCAACACCGACATTTGACGTTATCACTAAAGCTTTTAAAGTCATGATTGACTCCTTGCAATGAGGATTGTCTACCACGCTAACAAGCTGACGGATTTGGGTATGTAATAATTTCGCAGGAAACTGTAAGAAGTTTTGACAGAGATGTTATGCGAAGGTTCTAGATTAGAGCGAACTTTTAAAAATCAGCTAGAAAAAGAAAACCCCGACGTCCTGTCGGGGTTTTCTTCGTATTTCGTGTTCTAGATACAACTCCTTGTTATATCTCACGTCCTGATGCAGAAACTTATTGTTATTGTTTTATGTTTCGGAAACTTCCTGTCTCCTGATAATTGTAGATTAGGCCTGTTTCTGAAACTTGGAAAGCCGCAATTTTCTGCATGTCATGTAAGCCAAAACGTACAAAATTATTCTGTTACCTTTCCAAAGAAAAATCATCTGATTAATTGATTAGAATCAAATGATTATAAAAGGGAAGGGAACAGTAAATGAAACAATGCATAAAATATTTTCGAACGCCTAGCCTCATCGTTGGCATCCTGATGACCGCCGTATGCCATGCAGAAAACACTGCATCTACAGCACAAGAGCGAACACCAAGCCAAACTCAAAATTCGGCACAAATCCAGCAAGAACAGCGCTTTAAAATACAAAAAATCGCTCAATTTAATGAACCTTGGGCCATCCAGCCACTTACAGACGGCCGTTTATTGCTGACTGAAAGAAAAGGTCAACTGATCATCTTTAATCCGCAAAACCAGCAAAAAATACAGGTGAAAAACCTTCCCAAAGTTGCCTATGGTGGACAAGGAGGATTAGGCGATATTGCACTTGATCCACAATTTGAAAAAAATCATCAAATATACCTGAGCTATGCAGAAGCAGGACAGGGCGGTTTTGGCGCTGTCATCGAAAAAGCCACATTAAACCTCAATGAAGCTGCGCCAAGTTTAAAACAGCGAAAAATCATTTGGAGGCAAATTCCAAAAGTAGAAGGTCAAGGCCATTATTCACACCGAATGCAGTTTGGAGCAGATGGAAAATTATGGGTGAGTTCGGGCGAACGTCAGAAGTTTGATCCTGCACAAGATCTGCAGTCAAATTTGGGTAAAGTGCTGCGCTTAAATAGTGATGGAACGCCTGCTGCAGATAATCCATTTCAGACCCAAGGCGAGGTTGCCAAGCAAGTGTGGAGCTTCGGGCACCGTAACCCTTTAGGCATGGCATTTGATGCAAAACAGCAACTTTGGGTGGCCGAAATGGGCCCGAAAGGCGGTGATGAGTTAAATCTGGTGCAGCGTGCGAAAAACTATGGCTATCCACATGTGTCGAATGGTGATCATTATGATGATCAACCGATTCCGGATCATCATACGCGGCCTGAATTTGAAGCGCCTGCCATCAGTTGGACACCCGTGATTTCACCATCGAGTTTGATGTTTTACCAAGGGCAAAAGTTCCCCTTGTGGAAAAATAAAGCGCTGATTGGCGGATTGTCGTCTCAAGTAATCGTGATTGTGGACACAGCACATCAACCGGCAACAGAAATCCAGCGCATCGACATGAAACAGCGGATCCGTGGCTTGATTGAAGCCAAAGATGGCGCCATTTGGGGGATTGAAGACGGTGAAAAAGCATGGTTATTCAAAATTGAGCCAAAATAGCGGCTAAAAAATAAACAAAAAATTCAAAAAAAAAAAAAAAGCCCCTACGGGGCTTCTCACATACATGCCTGCACGAATTTTAAATCAGTCAGCTAAGCCGCATAGTGCTCATCGGCATTAAAGGCATTGGCTTGAATTTGAATCAACTTACGATTTCCTTGTTCTCCATTCATCCGCCAATGCGCAATTTTAATATTATCAACGATCGCAACATCACCTTTATGCCACTGCAAAAGCAGGGCATCTTTATACATCGCATCAAAAAATTGCTGCTTTTCGGCATCGTTCCATTCAATTTGTTGACCTTCTGGCGTGTAAATTTCCCATGTCAGTTGCATGCCGTCAGCCGTTGAATCGATTTCAATCTCCCCGCGATTTTCAAAGCAATTTTTGGCCGCCTGATGGGCAAATGGATTGGTATTATTGGCAAAAGCCCACGGCTGAATGACATGCTTTTTTGTATCAGGGTGATGAATCACCAGTGGCGAACGCTGCAAGGTCAATTTGGCTTTTTTATCTTGTCGAATCTCTAGACTAAACGGGCTCTTTTTCAGCAATAATCGGTCAAATAGCCCCACCTCGCGCGCCGAGACATAAGAAAAATGGTTCCATGCGCCGAGATATTTTTCCTGTAGATGTTTCGGAAAATTCTCCCAAATCTGCTCTAAGTTATTAAATCCTGTTTCTGCCAAATACGTCGAAGGTTCCTGACAAAATAAGGCGATATAACGCGAGCGTTCTGAGCGTACTCCGCCTTCAACATGCGGGCCTTGTACCGAGTTTTCGACTGGACCCAATTGCACTGTGTTGCGGTCTATATAACGACGGTAGTCGCCAGCACCGAGCAAGTTCTCGCTGTATTTTCGCATCCAAGATGCAACCCAGCTGGGCATATTGGGGTTAAAAGCATTCCATGGGGTAAACTGAAAATATTGTTCAATCAGTTGGTTAAATTGTTCGGGTTGCTCGATGTTAAAACCACGAAACAGTAAGATGCCATTTTCATGGATTTGTTGTAAAAGCTCTTGTCGATGCGCGCCAATATATTGTGCAAGATCTTGTGGGCTATTGTGTTCTGGAGCGGCATGAAAAATGCGGGTAAAACTATTCAGTTGTTGCTGTTGCAATTGCATAGGTCATTCTCTAATTTTTTAATTCAATTTTTATTGTTGTCGCCTAATCCCTAAGCGCTGACAGTTCGAGCTGCTGAACTCGCAGCCGTTATTCTGTCTAAATTCTCTGCCGATTATAAGTACAGTTTTACTGTTGCGATGTAAGTATTGTTGATAAATTGCGATTTTTCGACGAATAGAGTGCGATCTCTGAATGAATGACGACATGAAAAAAGCCCTCGACATCCTATTGCAAAATCAATAAGTATTTGGACACCCATTCTTTTTTAAGTTGGACACTTTAATAAACGTATTCATTAATTTTGCAGTGTTCCTCAGTTGGTAATGTGAATACCATGCCACTCACCAACGAGCTAATACGATTACTTTCAGCCTTACGTTGCTTGGTATTCACCGACAGGGCATAAATGATCATTGTGTCCCGATACATTTTTTCAGGCTCAACTTTATAGTCAATTTCCGCAGCACAAACCATTTTTCTACTAACTTCGTGTGACGCTCTACGATAGACCTCACGATCATCACTAGCCAAAGTCAGCTTTCTTCGTAATTCTTGTGCATACTGCATATATACGCTAACAAATTCAGGGTTATTCCCATATTTGAGCTTTATGTATCCCTCAATATCATCACGCACACCATTACTATTTGCATCAATCCCACCAATGTTTTTTGTTTTATCTTCATTTTTTAGGAATTTTGATGTTCTCACTTCTTTTAGTGAATTCTGAATACTTAGATTAAGAAGCGAGGAACAGGCCATCAAAAGTATACTTAAGCAACTCAGTGCAATAACCGCTTTTTTCATAGGAATCATTTTACTTTTTTCGTTTAAATTTCGTTTTAGATGCAAAGAGTGTCTGAAAATAAGAGTGTCCAATTAAAAGAAGAATCTGTGTCCAGTACGATATACTATCAAGTGTCCAATTGGGCAAGAATATGCATCCTATCGAGGGCTTTTTAGATTCATTCTAAAGATATGACTCCTGTCATACCGATCAGCGTTCCTGCTGCATGTGCATTATTTATTTTTATTGCAAGACATCCTGTCTCTGTATGTTCTTACTATAGGCGCGTTGCTGTTGAGGCCATAGGCGTAAATACTGCAAGCGCTGTAGGTAAATGCCTACAGCAGAACGTCGCTAAATCCTGCTAGTGTAGTGATCTAAATAACAACAATGAGTTTCGCGCATGCCTGCAACACAAATCGATATACGGATGCAATACAGCATAGAACAAGAACAACAGTTGATAAATGCTGTCTTTGACGCCTTACAACAGAGTTTTCAACTGCCTCGATATGACCGCAATATACGTTTGCAAGTGCATGCGCTACATCGGTTTCAGGTGCTTGATCATTTGACGCAGCCTGAGCGCTTTACACATATCACCATCGATTGTTTTGCGGGACGAACCGTGGCAACCAAGCGTAAGTTATATCAAATGCTGGTGCAAAATTTGGTGGAATTTGGCATTCCGGCCGACCATATCATCATTACCTTACGTGAAAGCCCTCTAGAAAATTGGGGGATACGAGGTGGTCAAGCCGCTTGTGATGTCGATTTAGGTTTTCAGGTCGATGTTTAGTCTGTGCAAATACATGGAATGTTGCTTTCACATCGCCTAAACGAAAAAAGCCCCGACATCCTGTCGGGGCTTTTTCGGATTCATTCTAGCGGTATAACTCCTGTCCTACCGTTAAGCTTCCTGCTCATTGTCTTATCATTGTTGTTTTATGTTCAGTGACATCCTGTCGCTGTATGACCTTAATATAAAAGTAATCCAATAACGTGAATAGTGTCTATTATCCGCATCTAATGTAAGCCAAAACGTACAACACTTAAATTTTAATTCTGACCGTTCCTTCAAGGCATTGCATAGCAGCTAGGCTCTCGAATGCTAGATCTATGTTTCCAAATCGATCTAAACCGCTTTTAAAACAGCTGGAAGCTGGTTTTGAAGTGACTAAAAGCTTTATCAGCGGTGTTACATATTTTTGCGATTAATTGGTTGAATGGTGAACTAATTTATCAGACATTAAAAATTCATAATGAAAAATATACAGGGAATAAGATCGATGCTAAGAACACTTACACAACAACGGACGACGTCAAAACTTCAGCTCGCATTAGGTTGTGCCATTGCGCTTAGTGCTTCAGCAAATTGGGCAGCATCTCCACAAGAGATTAAGAAAATTGCGGAAAGTCAAAAACACAGTTATTTAGAGACCTTGAAAACCTTGGTCAATATTGAATCTGGCAGTAAAGATATTGAGGGTTTGAATCAAATTGCCAAGGTGGTCGCAGAGCAATTAAAAGCCACAGGGGCTGAGGTGAACGTGATTCAGCCCAAAGACATCATGAAACTCGATGGTGCGCCAGATCAGACAGGGCCGATTGTAAAAGCGGTACTGAAAGGCAAAGGTAAAACGAACATTATGTTGTTGGCACATAATGATACGGTGTATCAAAAGGGCCAATTGCAAGGTCAACCGTTTCGTATAGATGGTAATAAAGCCTATGGTTTAGGTATTTTGGACGACAAGCAAGGTGTTGCTGCAGTGATTCATGTCTTGGATATGCTGAAACAGCTGAAGTACCAAGATTACGGCACCATTACGGTGTTAATTAATTCAGATGAAGAAATCAGTTCACCCGGCTCGCGCCAATTGATTATGGATACAGCTCAAAATCAGGACGTTGTCCTCTCCTTTGAAACCGGTGGTTTAGAGGGAAGTTTGATGTTAGCCACTAGTGGGATTGGTGCGGCTTATTTAGATATTAAAGGGCGGGGTTCGCATGCGGGGGTAAAACCTGAAGCAGGGGTCAATGCCTTGACAGAACTGGCTTTTCAGATTCAACAATTAGAAAATCTATCCAATCCGAAAACGGGTTTAAAGCTGAATTGGACTGTTGCGACGGCTGGAAAAACCCGAAATGTGATTCCTGACCATGCGACAGCGCAGGCAGATGCTCGTTCCTTAAAACCACAAGATTTTGCTGAGTTGGAAAAAACCTTGAAGCAAAAAGTCAAAACCAAAAAATTGGCGGAAAGTCAGGTCGAGGTCAAATTTGAAGTCCGTCGACCACCTTTAGAAGCCAGTCCACAAGCCAAAAAATTGGCCGCGACAGCCCAGCAGATTTACACAAACAAATTAAAGCTGCCGATGAAAGTTGAAACGACCGCTTGGGGTGGTGGTACTGATGCCGCTTTTGCTGGGGTTAGTTCGAGAGCCGCGATCATTGAGGGACTAGGCATGTCAGGTGATGGATTACATTCAGATAAAGCTGAATATATTTTGACAGATTCTATCGTACCGCGTTTGTACCTGGTGACGCGTTTAATTGTGGAGAGTTCTAAAAAGTAATCGTATCCGATTGGGTGAGACCCATTGAGCCATGGCCCTGAGTTCGGTTGTGGCTCATGTTAGAGCTATTCTTGTGTAGCATTTGAAATGAAAAAAGCCTCGACATCCTGTCGAGGCTTTTTTCAGATTCATTCTAGCGGTATAACTCCTGTCCTACCGTAAGCTTCCTGCTTAGTCTTATCATTGTTGTTTTATGTTCAGTGACATCCTGTCTCTGTATGTTTTAACTTTATCGTGGATGATGCATGGGGTATAGCTGCCATCTGCCGAAAATAATGTAAGCCTGAACCTACAAAAGGCGGCATTTATCACGCGAACGGCAAGAATTAAGCACTCACATATTGCAGTAATTTTTTGAAAATCGCTTTAACCGCTTTGCTATCAAATTCATTCGGTTCGAATTTATCTGCTTGATTACGCGTGAAAATGTCACGAATTTCAACCACAGCATTACTGTCAATTAAGCCCAATTGGGTTGCCACTTGGCGAATTTGATCAATCGAACGTGAACCATTGGTGCCACCATAGCTAACGTATGCTGCAGGTTTTCCGCCCCATTCTTTACCGAGGTAATCCAACGCATTTTTGAGTGCAGGGCTATAACCGTGGTTATATTCAGGGCTAATGAAAATAAATGCGTCGCCTTGCGCGATTTTATCTGCCCATACTTGTTGTTTGGGTTGGTCATAAATTCCTGTTAATGGCGGATGTGCGCCTGCAAAAATTGGCAGATCCCATTCTTTTAAATCGACAATTTCAGTTTCTACGGTACTGTAGTCATAGCTTTCGATTTCTGAAAGTAGCCAGTTGGCAATTTTAATTGCCGTACGGCCTTCGCGGACACTGCCGACAATAATATGCAGTTTCATCATATTTCCCGTCTTGTTTTAAAGTCTTGCATTAAATTAATATGAATTCGGTCCGTTGCATATACAGAAAATGTATCGAGTCGATTGATAGTTATAAAAATAGTGATAAAAAAAGCTCCCGAAGGAGCTTTTCATTTGCTGAAACTTAGATCAGTTTTACGCCTTGTTGACCGGCAGGGGTCACTTTGAAAATTTCAACTTCAAAGGTGATATTTTTACCGGCTAGAGGGTGGTTGAAATCCACTTCGGTAATGTCTTCACCTACAGTTTTGATCACCCCATACAGACTTTGTTTGGCTTTATCTTCAAACTCAATCATATGGCCTTCAACAGGACGTTGCTCAAATTTGACAGTATCAAATTTTTGTACGTTTTCCGGGTTCCATGGACCAAAAGCATCTTCAGGAGGAAGGCTCACAGTACGGCGGTCACCTGCACGTAAACCGAATAAAGCTTTCTCAAAACCCGGTAATAAGCTGCCATCACCCATGACAAGGCTGACAGGTTCAGCACGGCTACGGGTATTGTCAATTTCTACGCCATTTTCAATAGCAACAGAAAAGTGAAGGTCTACTTTAGAACCTTCTTCAATACGAGTTTCCTCGTTAGGATTGATAAAATCAGTCATTTTGCGCTTCCGCACGTTGAATTCGGTGTTTTTCTAAGAAAAACGTATCGATAAGAAGCAGAATCGTGCCTAATGTAATGGCACTGTCTGCAATATTAAATGCAGGAAAGTGGCTGTTGTTGTAATACACGTGAATGAAATCCACCACATAACCTAAAGATACGCGGTCAATTAAGTTGCCTATTGCGCCGCCTAAAATCAGGGCAATGGCAATTGGAAGGACTTTCACGTTTTTTGGCATACGCATGAGCCAAAATACAAAAATGACAGACACAAGTCCTGCGAGTGAAGTAAAGAAATAACGTTGCCATCCACCGGCATCGGACAAGAAACTAAAGGCAGCGCCATAGTTATGTAGTAATGTCCAGTTTAAAAAGGGCATGACAGGTACAGGATCTGCGTAGTTCAGATGTGTACTTGCAATCCATTTGGTCCATTGATCCAAAATAATGGCAACAATGGATAAGCCCACCCACACTAAATTGTGTGGGTAGAATTGAAAGAAGCCCTTTTTTTCTTGTGGATTAGGCATATTTTCTCTCTTCGCCTTGACCTGTAGGAAGGTTAATAATACAACGAGAACAAAGACCTGGATGTTCGTGATGTGTATTCACATCTGGCAGTACATGCCAGCAGCGTGCACATTTTTCACCGTCAGCACCAGAGACTTTGACATTTAAACCGTCAAGGTCAGAGGCTTCGCCTTGTGCTGCGTCAAATTCATTAACAATCACTTGAGAGGTGATGAGGACAAAACGCAGTTCTTCACCGAATTTGTCTAAAACAGCTTTCAGTTCAGCATTGGCCCAAAGTTCAACTTTGGCAGACAAGTTTGAACCCACAGTTTTTGCAGTACGTGCAGCTTCAATAAACTTGTTTACTGCAGATTTGACGGTGATCAAGGTTTGCCATTCAGCTTCAGTCACCAGATTCGCTGTAGAGGCTACAGGAATGTCATACCACTCCGCAGTAAATACATATTTCTCAGATTGCTCTGGAATCAACGGCCAAGCTTCTTGTGCGGTAAAGCTCAAGATAGGAGACATCCAACGGACAAAGGCCTGAACCAAGTGATACAACGCCGTTTGTGCAGAATGACGCGCTGCTGAGTCTGCTTTGGTGGTGTACTGACGGTCTTTGATGATGTCGAGGTAAAAACCACCCAAGTCATTAATACAGAAGTTGGTCAATGCGCTAGTCACGATATGGAAGTTCATATCTTCATAAGCTTGTTGAATAGTTTTTTGTACTTCCGCAGCACGTTGCAAGATGTATTGATCCAGTGCGATCAATTGATCGACAGGCAAAGCATCAGTCGATGGTTTGAAGCCATTCAAGTTAGCCAACAAGAAACGCAACGTATTACGGATACGGCGGTAACCATCTGATGCACGGCTGAAGATTTCTTTACCTGCAGTCATTTCATAACGGTAGTCTGCAGACGCAATCCAGAAACGTAGGCCATCTGCACCCATGTCTTTAATGATGTCTTGCGGAGTGATCACGTTACCGATCGACTTCGACATTTTGCGGCCTTTTTCGTCCACAACGAAGCCGTGAGTCAATAAGCCTTTGTACGGTGCGCGGTTATTAATCGCCATAGATGTTAACAATGAAGATTGGAACCAGCCACGATGTTGGTCAGAACCTTCAAGGTACAAGTCAGCAGGGTCTTGCAATTCTTCACGTTCACGAAGTACTGCAAAGTGTGTTGTTCCAGAGTCAAACCAAACGTCTAGAGTGTCACGAACCGCATTGTACTGCTCTGCATCTGCACCGATAAACTCAGATGCATCACGGTTATACCAACCGTCAATACCTTCTTGTTCAATCAGCTTCGCTACTTCTTCGATCAGCTCAGGCGTACGTGGGTGAAGTTCGTTAGTATCTTTATGCACGAAGAATGGAATCGGCACGCCCCATGTACGTTGACGTGAGATACACCAGTCTGGACGACCTTCAATCATCGATTGGATACGGTTTTTACCCCAATCCGGTACGAAGCTGATGTCATTTTCAATCGCGTTCAATGCACCTTGGCGTAAACCTTTTGCATCCATGCTGATAAACCATTGCGGTGTTGCACGGAAGATAATCGGTGTTTTATGGCGCCAGCAATGTGGGTAGCTATGTTTGATCACCACATGTGCCCAAAGTTTGCCTGCTTCGGTTAAAGCAGCAATGATTTTTGGATTGGCTTTGTAGATGTGTTCGCCTGCAAAAATTGGCGCACTCGGTAAATATACACCGTTGCCGCCGACTGGATTGTCGACTTTCAGGTTGTATTGTAGGCCAACTTTATAGTCGTCCACACCATGGCCTGGCGCGGTATGTACAGCACCTGTACCACTGCCATCAGTTACATGCTCACCTAAGATTACTGGTACTTGGCGTTCAGCAATTAACGGATGTTGTAGTACTAGGTTTTCAAGTTTTGCACCAGCAAACTCAGCAATCACTTCAACTGCATTAAAGCCATAACGCTGCGTTGCAGATTCAACCAATGATTTTGCAAGGATGAAGTTTTGCGCTGCTTTGTCTTCGCCAGTTGCTTTCACCAATTGGTATTCAAGTTCAGCGTGTAGAGCAACCGCTTGGTTGGCAGGCATAGTCCAAGGCGTAGTTGTCCAGATCACGATATCTGTAGAATCGCTAACTGTAACACCTAGGCGTGCAGATAAATCAGCTAAATCAACAACGCTAAAACCAACGTCAATCGCATCTGATTTTTTGTCTTCGTATTCCACTTCAGCTTCAGCTAAGGCAGAACCACAGTCCAAACACCAGTTCACAGGTTTAAGACCCGGCTCAATATGGCCTGCTTTGGCAATTTCACCGAGCGAACGAACGATGTCGGCTTCTTGTTTGAAGTTCATGGTGAGGTAAGGGTTGTCCCAATCACCAAACACACCCATACGCACGAAGTCTTTTTTCTGTAATTCAACTTGGGTGTAGGCATATTCACGGCAGGCTTTACGGAAAGTTGAGGCATCTACTTTCACGCCGACTTTACCGACTTTTTCTTCAACTTTCAGTTCGATTGGAAGACCGTGACAGTCCCAACCTGGTACATACGGTGCGTCAAAACCGTCCATTACACGGCTTTTGATGATGATGTCTTTCAGGACTTTGTTTACCGCATGGCCTAAGTGGATTTGGCCATTTGCGTATGGAGGGCCGTCATGAAGCACATATTTTTTCTTGCCAATACGCGATGCACGAATCTGCTGATAAATGTTGTCGGCATACCACTCTTCTAACCATTTCGCTTCACGTACTGCGAGATTTGCTTTCATCGCAAATTCAGTACCTGGGAGGTTTAGCGTGGCTTTATAATCCACTGCATTTTCAGGAGTTTGCTTATCGCTCATGCAAGTTGTCTTCCAAATTTATCAGCCCGTTGACTGACGCGTTTTACAATAAATAATCGGGGTTTAAAAGGGGAAATGAGGGTGCTGACCTCGAAACTCAAGGAGTTTTTCGACGTCGTCATCAATTCCGGCTTTCAATGCTTCAAGCGAAGGGTAGTCCTTTTCGCCATGTAAAAAGTTCAAGAACGTCACCCGCATTAACAGGCCATACAGATTAGCAGAAACATCAGGAAAATGTACTTCTAATCGCCATTCAGGATGTTCCTGTTTAATCGCGGGACGCGTACCAACATGCCCTGCACCAAACAGGGCAGAGGGTGCATAACCTGCAACCCCTAATTTGTCAGCATTTTCGTTTTTTACTTTATCTGTTAAAGATTCGGTTTCACAAATGACATCGACTGCATAAATGCCATTTAAACAAGGTTTATGACGGTTTAAACGCACATTAATGGTAGGAAAATTAATGGTGCGACCGATTTGATCGCCATACTGCACACGACCGGTGATGCTATAAGGACGACCTAAAAGTTTTGCGGCATGGGCAAGGTCGCCTGCTTGTAATGTCTGACGAACCAGTGTCGAACTGACACGTTCGCCATCAACTTCGACATTTTGCAGGGCTGTGACTTGGAAGCCGTATTGGCGTAAAAATTCGCTATTGCCTTGGCGGTTTTTGCCAAAGTGATGATCTTCGCCCAAAACTAAACTTTGTGTATTGAGTTTATTTTTTAAAATATCGGCAAATTCTTCGGCGCTGAGATTACGAAAGGCATTGTCAAATTTCGCCACCACAATATAGTCGACGCCTAGTTCAGTTAAATATTCGACTTTTTCACGTAGTGAACTGATTCGAGGCGGTGCATCATAAGCTTTAAAGAATTCAAGCGGTTGTGGCTCAAAAATCATCACAGCTGTTTTTAAGTTTTGTTGCTGTGCTATGTCTTTGAGCTGGCTGACCATCGCTTGATGACCCAAATGTACACCATCAAAATTGCCAATGGTCACGGCAGTTTTGGGGAGTTCTAAGTGGGGCGCTAAAGCATTCAGACGGAGCAGCTTCATGGGCGAATCAATTGTTGAAAATGTTTGAGGGCTATATATTGCCATAATCTTCTGCGTTCGTCTTGTTGTTGTGTTTTTACTCAAGTTTTTTTATGCAGAGATGAATTTACTATCAATAAAATAAATTATAAAAATAAATATTAATCAATTTTTCTTGTTTAATGGTGTGCTTAAACTATAGACATTCCATTTTGATGAGCATCATGCGATGAAAATGCCATTTTATCAACTCCAGCATAAACAAGACTTGATTCGTCATTTCACCCCAAACTGGTTTACGGTGGTGATGGGCACAGGTGTGGTGGCCCTCATTTTACCATCTATAGCGGTGGCGCCGCAGTGGATGTGGTCCTTCGGAGCAGCGCTGTGGCAGATCAGCATCGTGTTGTTCATATTGTTTAGTGGGATGTATCTCAGCCGATGGATATTGTACCCACAAGCAGATTTTCCAGCATCCAGTGATGAGTTTATTTCTTGGGGCGATCCCCATGGCACTGGCAACCCTGATCAATGGCGCATTGAAATTTGGCACCACGCTATACACAGAGTTTTTGGGCATGAGCATCATCACATGGGCTGAATATTTATGGTATGTCGATGTGTTGATGTCAATAGCGATTGCATGGTGTGTTCCATTTCTGATGTTTAGTCGTCAGCAACATGCGCTGCAAGGCATGACCGCAGTATGGTTATTGCCGATAGTGGCTTGCGAGGTGGTTGCCAGTTCAGGCGGTTTATTGTTGGCGCATTTACCTGCACAGGCCCATTCTGTCCATATTTTGCTGGGGAGTTATCTGCTTTGGGGGATCTCAGTATTTCCTGCATTTGCCATCTTAAGCATCTTGTTGCTGCGTCTGGCTTTACATCAATTGCCAAGTAAGGAAATGGCGATCAGCAGTTGGTTGGCCTTAGGACCGATTGGGACAGGGGCTTTAGCGCTGTTACTTTTGGGCGAGCAAGCCCCACGTATTTTGACAGCAGTAGACTTGGCAGATTTAGGACAGGTGTTGCTTCAAGGCGGCGTGTTCGCAGCCCTTGTTCTGCTCGGATTTGGTGTATGGTGGTTTGGAATCGATATACTCATCACGCTAAAACATTTACGAGATTTACCCTTTAATCTCGGGTGGTGGGCGATGACATTTCCATTCGGCGTTTTTAGTTTGGCGGTCATCAATTTGGCGGAACATACGCAATTAAATGCTATCCAACAGTGCGGCACCTTTTTTGCAGTTTTGCTCTGTACGCTTTGGTTATTGGTGATGCTGAAAACTATACAAGGGTTTTATCGTGGCAGCTTATTTTTTTCTCCGTGTTTAAAAGCGTATTGTGAGGCTCAGAGCACATCTTAAATTATGTCGGGTGAATGTAAATCCGTTGAAGAAAAATATAGCGCGTTGGCTTTGACGGATTTCAGCAAACAAATATAGAGCTTCTGCAAGCGTGTGATGCAGTTACGTTATTTTGCTATCCAAGCAAAACATTCATGTATAAAATTTGCGCGTATTTTTAAGAGATCAACAGGTTTCGAGATATAAACTTGCTTGTAGTGTAGGTGCTAGAGTAAGGATTATGGATTAAAACAAAAAAGATAAAAATAAGGATCGAATTATGTGTAATCAAACCCGTTTTTGGGATGATGCCAAAGGATTATTAGAAGAATGGTACGTCGCTTGTACCTCTAAAGAACTCAAAAAAGATCAGCCTTTTTCAGCCACCCTGCATGGTAAAAAATTTGTTCTGTTCCGACAAAAAGATGGAACAGCCGCTGCATTGCTCGATCAATGTGTGCATCGTGGTGTGCCTTTGTCTAAGGGTAAAATGACCGATGGCTGCGTGACATGTCCATATCATGGTTGGTCGTATCAGGGCGATGGGCATGTGGCGCATATTCCTAGTGTCAATGGACAATTTTTTCCAGAAAAACCGCATCCCTTTAAACAGCGTAGTTTTGATGTATGTGAGCAAGATGGGGTGGTATGGATTTATCTCGGTGAAAAGCCCAAACAGGAACGCCCGGAAATATTTAAATTACCGTTTTATGATCAAGCCGGCTGGGTCAGCTATTACATGGTCGGCAGTTATGATGGCGAGATGGGCGCTGTTGCACAGAATATAATGGATGTAACCCATACCATATTTGTCCATGAAGGCTGGTTTCGTTCAGAGTCGGGAAAAGCCGTGGATGCCACCATAGATGTCGGGCCGCGCAAAGTAGTCGTTGACTATCATGACCATGATGCAGATGTCGGCATGATGCCATGGCTGACCAATCCGCATGGTGCTGAACAGGTCCACCGCGACAGTTTTATCGCGCCGAATATTACCTTGGTGGAATACCATTGGGGAGAGCCATCGGGCATGGTGTTTAATAGTCTGATTAGCCCTGTGGGGCCGTATGAGTCACGGGTTTATACCTGTGTCAGTTATAAATTTCCGATTCCAAAATTGTTGTCTAAGGCATTGATGCCGGCTGTGAATGCCTATACTTGGGTGGTCAACAAACAAGACATTAAAATTTTGTCAGCGCGAAGAGCTGGCATCGAGCATATGCCGATGACCCATTCGCATAGTGTACGAGGGGATATGGCACATATTGCCTTAGAGAAGATTTTAGATGCCTTACGTCATGACCAACAATTGGTACCATCTTTTATTGGCAAGCGGCCGATGCAATTTCAAATTTGATAGCATTCAAATCTGCGTGAGGAATTTATTTTCTGAGCAATGTGATTTTTGAAGATGATTTTTTCTGCGCACGTGCAAATGTATGCTATATGAAGGCATCAATTTGAGGAGACCGCTATGCGTCAGCAAATCGCTTTAATTATGGCACTGCCGAGTGAATCTAAAGGCTTGTTTGAAGCCGCAGGCATTGAAGTACATTACAGTGGTATTGGTAAAGTCAATGCCGCATTTAAAGCCTTTGATGTGATTCAAAAAACCGGATGTCATACTTTGCTGAATTTGGGCACTGCGGGAAGTTCACATTTTGATGCACATGCTTTGGTTGAAGTAGCTCAATTTGTACAACGGGATATGGATGTATCGCCTTTGGGTTTTGATGTGGGGGTGACGCCGATGGATACCGATCATCCTGCTGAAATTCAGCCAGAGAGCATGTTTAGCCATTTGCCTAAAGGAATTTGTGGTACAGGCGACAGCTTTGAAACTGGGCTGCCGAAAGTACCGTGTAATCTTGTCGATATGGAAGGCTACGCAATCGCTAAAGTATGTAAAAAACTGGGTGTTCGCTTTGTATCGGTAAAATATATTACCGATGGTGCGAATGACACAGCGCATCTGGATTGGGAAGAAAATTTATTATTCGGCGCAAAGAAATTATTGAAATTATATCAAACAGTCAAATAAGGCATTTAGCTAATTTCGGTCGGCGACCATAGAATGCTATGGTCGTATGCCAATTCGACCCAATTCAATTTACTTTTCTGGGCGTGGAATTACACCGTAAAGCATCATATGAACGGTATGTTGAATAATCCGTTGTTGCATACTGCGATTACGTAAGGTTTTTCCAGTGACCATTTCCATTTGGGTTGCAAAGTCAGCATAGTTTTGCGTAATTGCCCAAATGTTCAGAATTAAAAGTTCTGGATCAATATCTTTTGAAATTTTACCTTGCTCTTGCCAGTTGCTAATGACTTTGGCTTTGCGTTTCACTAATTTTTTTAGTGGGCCTTTTAAAATTTCAAGAATGTGTGGTGCGCCCTGAATGACTTCAAGTGCGAACAAACGTGAGGCTTTCGGTTGCGTACGAGATACTTCAATTTTCTGCAATAGATAATTGGTGATCGCTTCTTCAGGCTCAAGGTCTGCTTCCAACATTTGTAGCGGAGCAAGCCACTTTTGTAGAACCGTTGTCAGAACTTCAACATAAAGCGCTTCTTTATTTTCATAGTAATAGAAAATATTCGATTTATGCATTTCTGCAATCTGTGCGATCTCATCCAAGCTGGCGCCATTGAAGCCATACAGGGAAAAGACATCCAGTGCTGCATTAAGCAACTGGTGGCGTTTCTGGGTACTCTTTTTTTGTTCCATTAGCTCTTTTAAGAAAATGAAAAGGGAATATTGAATTGTACGGCAAATCAACAGATTTGTGCACAATCATCGTTTCTAATTTTATGAATTTTGGCAGTTTATTCTATTCAACGGTCAAATAAATACGACGAATGCCATAATATTTCAAATAATCATTTTAGGGTGAAATTTAAATAAATCATTATTTTTAGTCATGGATTTATATGATTTGTCGTAATTTTTGTGATGTATTTGTCAACAGGCGATAAATCTCCCCTAAATGCTAAACGTGGTTATGTTGCGATATTGCTCTAGAACAGGACAGGAAGTCACACAGTTTAAGTGATGATTTCCTGCACAAGTACAGCTTAAGTGGCCAACACTGCTTGTAAGACCTGTTGTTCAAGTTCAGTAAATTCAATGCCTTTTTTTCGTGGACGGGCCAAATCGACACGAAATTCTTTGGCAATATGGCCTTTATCGAGCAAGATTATACGGTCTGCCAACTGCACGGCTTCACTTACATCATGTGTGACCAAAATTGCGGTAAAACCTTGTTCAGTCCAGAGTTTTTCAATCAAATTCTGCATATCTAAACGTGTTAAGGCATCGAGCGCACCCAGTGGTTCATCTAGCAGCAAAATGCGTGGTTTATGTGACAAAGCACGTGCCAGTGCAGTACGTTGACGTTGCCCCCCTGATAGCTGTGTTGGCCAAAGCCCCGCTTTGTCTTTTAAACCGACTTTTTCGAGGAGTGCTGTAGCATTGGCGTGTTGGTCTTTGCTTAAACCAAGTTGTACATTTTTCTCAATGCTACGCCAAGGCAGGAGGCGAGGGTCTTGGAACATCACACGAATATCATCACTTGTGATGCCTTCACGAATATGACGAGCAGACTTAAATTTAATTTCGCCATAACTCGGTTTTTCTAAGTCGGCGATGAGGCGAAGCAGGGTACTTTTACCACAGCCACTACGACCGACAATTGCCAAGAATTCACCGGGTTGAATATGTAGGTCAAGGTCCTCAAGGACTTTAACATCGCCATAAAATTTGTGTAGTTGTTCAATCAGGATCTCTGCGCCCAACACCGCATGGGGGTTGATATCCTCGACAGAAGAACGCTGAGGTTGGGTTGAGTCGTCTGCATGACGGCTTATGCTTAAATCGGTCATCACATGCTCCTTATTTTTGGTAACCCGAGTGCCAACGGAGTAAATATTTTTCTAAGGCAACAGCCAGTACATCGGCCAATTTACCGAGTAGGGCATACAATAAAATCCCGACCAAGACGATGTCGGTTTGCAGAAATTCACGTGCGTTCATGGTCATATAACCGATGCCGGCTTGTGCTGAAATGGTTTCTGCCACAATCAACAAAACCCAAACGAGACCGAGTGAAAAACGCAGACCAACTAAAATAGATGGCATCGCCCCTGGCAGAATAATTTCTTTATACAGTTGCCAGCCACTCAAACCGTAGCTTTTGCCCATTTCAATCAGTTGAGGATCTACAGAGCGAATACCATGATAGGTGTTGATATAAATGGGAAAGAATACGCCGATAGCGACTAAAAAAAGCTTGGCCGATTCATCGATCCCAAACCATAAAATCACCAAGGGAATCAGGGCAAGAGCAGGAATGTTGCGGATCATTTGCAGTGTGGTGTCGAGTAACGTCGATGCTGTTTTGGATGAACCATTTAGCAGCCCTAAAAAAAGACCTAAACCACCACCGACTAGAAGTCCAACCAAAGCACGACCCGCACTGATTTGAACATGCTTCCACAGTTCACCACTGATCAGTAAGTTCCAAAAGGCCACCACCACCGCACTTGGCGCAGGCAAAATACGACTTTCTAACAGCCCTGTAACAGAGGCAATTTGCCACACAATAATTAATGCAATAGGAAACAACCAAGGCAGCAAACGCTGCCCGAGTTGTGTTCCACGTGAAACCTTCGGTGCTTTGAAGGTTTCAACAGAAACAGTTTTGGACATTAGGCCGGCTCCTGAATCTTTTCAGCTTTTTTATTTTCATCTGGTGTGTAATTGTTCGCGACAATCTCACCAAATGGGCCGGTTAAGTTAGGTTGAACCAATTTCTGACGTGTTTCCAATGGCAGTAGTGGGAACACCAATTCTGCAAAACGGATAGACTCTTCAAGGTGTGGGTAACCAGAGAAAATGAAGGTGCTAATTCCTAGATCGGCATATTCTTGGATACGTGCGGCTACCGTTTCAGGATCACCAACGAGTGCCGTACCTGCACCACCACGAACCAGGCCAACACCCGCCCATAAGTTTGGCGATACTTCTAATTTGCTACGGTCGCCGTTGTGCAGTTCAGCCATACGGCGTTGACCAACAGAGTCCATGGTTTTGAACTTGGCTTGCGCAGCTGCAATGGTGTCATCGTCGACATATTGGATCAGCTCTTCAGCTGCTTTCCATGCCTCTTCATTGGTTTCGCGCACAATGACATGTAAACGAATGCCATAATTCAGTTCACGTCCTTTGGCTTTGGCTTTTTCACGCACCACTGCAATTTTTTCTTTTACCGCAGCAGGTGGCTCACCCCAAGTCAAATAGGTGTCAACTTGATCCGTTGCCAGATCAACAGCTGCCTCTGAAGAACCGCCAAACCATAGTGGTGGATACGGTTTTTGTACCGGTGGATAAAGTAATTTTGCGTCGTCCACACTCAGGCGTTCGCCATGGAAGGTATAGCTTTCACCAGTATGTGAACGGGTTAAAATTTCACGCCAAATCGTGGTGTATTCCGCGGCAGTTTGGTAACGCGTCGCATGATCTTCATAGACACCATCACCCTTGAGTTCTTGCTCATCACCGCCTGTGACTAAGTTTAGTAAGATACGACCGCCAGATAAACGGTCAAATGTTGCTGCCATACGTGCAGTCAGTGCAGGCGTTGTCACCCCCGGACGTAGAGCGACTAGAAATTTTAGATTTTTAGTGGCATCAATCAAGCTTGCAGCTGTAAGCCATGGATCTTCACATGAACGACCTGTCGGAATCAGAACGCCTTCATAGCCAAGATTATCCACCGCTACTGCAATTTGCTTCATGTAGGCATGATCGACTTGGCGTGCACCTTTACTTGTTCCTAAGTAGCGACTGTCACCGTGGGTAGGGATAAACCAGAAAATTTTCATGTTCAGTTCCTTGTATTTTTGATGGCTCGGGTATCAATGTGATGAAGGTATCCAAACTTGCTTTTGGACTTGAATGTTGTTTGGAATCAGTTGGACTTGTTTAAATAAGTCCGCAATATTTTGCTGTGCTTGTATGACCTCGGGTGTCAGCGAGCGCACAGGAGATGGTTTGGATCGGCGTGAAAAGGCTTGCGCAGCAATATTCTTTTGCAGCCCAGTGCTGTTTTGATAAATCTCTAAAGCCACATTTTGGTTCTTCACAATCCACTGATCGGAAGCGTCTAGGGCCTTTAAAAATTTAGCTGGGGCATCAGGGTGTGCTTGAACGACTTTTGGATTTGCCACATAAAATGAATAGGTCTTTGGAAAATCACCAGATTGAATCAGCACTTTAGCTTGAGCATCCAACTCCGCTGCAGATAAAAACGGGTCCCAAATGGCCCATGCATCAATTGATTTTTTATCAAATGCGGCTCGTGCATCTGCTGGTGGAATCCAAATTGGTTGGATGTCGCTCCACGTCAAACCGGCTTTTTCTAAAGTCTTGGCTAATAACTCATGCGCACTCGAGCCTTTTTGTACAGCAACGCGTTTGCCACGTAATTCTTGAATGGTTTTGATTGAGCTATCCGCTGGAATCACGACAGCAAGCGACTGTTCAGGCACCACTTCATAGCCAATATAATTCAGGTCTTTATTGGCAGCTTGGGCAAAAATAGGCGGGGTGTTGCCGACATAGCCATAATCCACCGCACCGACCGCAAGGGCTTCTAACATTTGTGGGCCAGCAGGGAACTCCTTCCACTCAATGTGAGCACCGGGAAATTGTTGTTCAAAGAGCTTTTGTTCACGGGCAACCAACAAATTTAAGGCTGATTTTTGGAAACCGATAACCAAGGTTTTTACGGCTGTTTCAGTTGGTTTTTCACCATCCTGCTGTGCTGTTTCTTGTTTTTGGCAGGCACTGAGTCCAAGGCCCAAAGTGGCTAAAGTCAGTATGGAAAATGTTCTTAGAATACGCATGGCATCGCCCTTATGCTGTAGTCGGCTTATTTGATAATGGCCGACTCAATATTTAATTTATTGGGAATTAATTTTTCGTTATAAAACGCATCAGCGACTTGCTGCTGCTCTTGCGCCACTTGTGTAGTAATCGGCGTCACTTGATTGCCTAAACGGGAAATTGAGGTTTTAAGCACATCTAGACCTAAGCCGGTTTTGCCTTCGAGTAACTTGGCCGCTTCGTCTTGATTTTTTGAGACCCATTGCGTGGTCAAATTCAACTCATTCACCACAGCTTGCAGCACTTTTGGATTTTCCTGAGCAAATTTACGATCGGCCAAATAGAACTGGTAGTTCTTCACCAAGTTTTCGCCATTGGCAATGGTGCGAGCATTAAGTTGATGCTCAGCAGCAGAAAGGAACGGGTCCCAAATTACCCATGCATTAACGGCACCTTTTTCAAAAGCAGCACGTGCGTCGGCAGGTGGTAAATACACGACATTGATGTCGCTAAATTTAAGCTGATTGGCTTCCAACAGCTTGAGCAACAGGTAATGCACGTTTGAGCCTTTGTTTAAGGCCACACGTTTACCTTTTAAATCCTGAATACTGTGAATAGCCGAATCTTTTTGCACAATTAACGCTTCAGCTTTTGGAACTGCAGGTTGGTTGGCAATGTAAACCAAATCGGTTTGAGCGGCTTGAGCAAAGATAGGCGGTGCTTCACCGACTTCACCAAATGACACGCTGCCCACATTGAGCCCTTCAAGCAGCTGTGGACCCGCAGGAAATTCCACCCATTTGATATTTACACCTTGGCTTTTTAAGGCTGTTTCTAAGGTTCCGCGTTCTTTTAAAATTGGCAATAAGCCATATTTTTGGAAGCCAATATTTAAGGTGACATTTTCATCAGCCTCTTTTTTGCCACAGCCCGACATCATCATGGCACCCACAACCGCTGTAGACAGTACAAGTGTTTTTGTCCAAAGTTTTACTTTGTGAGTACGCATGTGTTGCTCCTATAAAGGTCTAAATTTGCAGAACTGTTGATTTATGAACACATAAGCTAAAGAGTTTTCTTTTTCGAAAAAAATAAGAAAACTTAAATTTAAAATCAGGAAAAAAGATAAATAAAAATCAGCAAAACTTATGAAAAATTATGATTTTAGAAAAACATATAATGTGTCAAAGTATTATTTTAAGTTATTGAAATTATTTATTTATTTGGGTTATTTAAATGGCAGATATGGTTATTCTGTGGCTTGCAAAGTGATTTGAGGGGGATAGCCAAGGGATTAGGCATAACCTTATGCAAAATAATGCTATTCAGCGCATAAAAAAAGCCACTTTAAAGTGACTTTTTACAAACCAATGAGTTTCTTTGGTAGTTGTATAAGGCCTGACGGGCATTCGGTAAGTCATCGACACTGACTTGTTCAAAACCTTGTTCAAGGAACCAATGCGCTGTCCGTGTGGTCAAAATAAACAATTGTTCAATACCTAAATCTCGCGCTTTTTCTTCTAAATAATGCAAAATTTGGCTACCGCGATTTGATTTTCGATACCCCGGATGCACAGCTACGCACGCGATTTCAGCAGAGCGTTTTTCATTCCCTGTGACAGGAATCGGGTATAACGCAGCGCAGGCCAAAATCGTACCGTCACGTTCAATCACTGCAAATTGTCCAATTTCATTTTCCAGACGTTCGCGTGAGCGATAAACCAAGATGCCTTCTTGTTCGAGAGGGCGTAAGAGATTGATTAAGCCGCCAACATCTTGAATATCGGCAGTACGCACTTCTTCATAATGCGCATCAGTGATCATGGTGCCAGAGCCGTCACGCGTGAACAATTCTTCGATCAATGCGCCATCATAGGCATAGGAAATGAGATGAACACGGTGTACGCCTTGAAGGGAAGCATCTTTGGCAACGCTTAAATGCAGGGCTATGTCGGGGTTAGAATCTTGATATTGCAAAATATGCTGATCAAGTTGATGAGGCGTAATTTCGCGTTGTAGCTGCCCATGTTCATTGTGCAAACCATGTTGTTTGCCCAAGAAAATCAACTTATCCGCTTTTAAGCTGATGGCGGTTTTGGTCGCAACTTCTTCAGCCAATAAATTAAACACTTCACCTGTCGTGGAATAACCTGTTGGCCCAAGCACCACAATATTTTGGCTCTCTAAATGACGTTGAATCGCATCGATATCGACGGAACGAACTTCACCAGACAGTTGAAAATCGATACCGTCACGAATGCCATACGGTTTTGCCGTGACCAAATTGCCTGAGACCACATCAATACGCGCGCCGTACATCGGTGAGTTGGCTAAACCCATAGACAGGAGGGCTTCAATTTGCAGACGAATGGAACCGACGGCATTCATCACCGCAGGTAAGGATTCGCGAGTGGTGATGCGACGGTGATGATGAAATGGTGTCTTGATGCCGCTGCTTTGTAAATTATGATTGATTTGCGGACGAGCACCATGCACCAAAATTAGACGAATACCAAGTGAGTGTAATAAGGCAATATCATGAATAATGTGTTGAAAATTTTCATGTTGCAGCGCTTCACCATCAAACATGATGACAAAGGTTTTGTTGCGATGCGCATTAATATAGGGTGCAGAATGACGGAACCAATGCACATACTGTAAGGTTGTGCTGGAAGATGGTTCAGTGATATTCGTTTGCATGCCTATGCCTGTTTATTCGCTTTGGTATGGATGATTCTAAACAAAAACATATGACAGCGGAAAGCAAATTTGACATCCTCACCCCCTTAAAAGAGGGTGATTCCTACAGCTAGACGCTTATGCCCAAGCGCAAGAATGTTTAGAGCTGAGTTTATATCTCGATCATGAGCTGTACCACAGCTCATGCACTCCCAT
>NZ_VPCD01000029.1:0-24416 GCF_013418345.1 Acinetobacter sp. YH12144
TAAAGCTCGTAGTATTCATGGATTTCTGAGTGGGATTTACGCATCGTTATGTGCATATCAACTTAATCATCAAAATAAACCAACAATTCAAATTATGGAATCATTGGCTTAAGCGGGATTCGGGTTATATTAATTTGATAAATTAATATAAGAGCAATTGCTTGAAAATTAGGCTTGAACAAAAGTTTGTTCCATGTATTTAATGATTCATCTTCAATGAAAAATTGACTTTAAAACAACAAACAAAAGGATCATGGAATGAAAATGCTGCGTTTAACGGTTTTTGTCAGCAGTGCGCTATTTTTAGCAGCCTGCGGTAATGATAGTAATGACCAACAATTTAGTAATCCTGAAACAAACGCTGATCTCAATCAGATCAAAAATCCAGTGGTAACTACAACTGCCTATAGTCAAGACAATATGCCTGCTGTGAGTGCAGACAGCCGATTGATGACCTATAAAATGCTAGGAGTAGATGGCAAAGTTGTTCAAGCCACAGCCTTAGTCTTTACCCCAAAAACAGTTGCTCCGGCAGGTGGTTGGAAAATTGTGGCTTGGGCACATGGAACGACAGGTGTGGCTGATAAATGCGCTCCGAGCCGACAAGGTTTGCAAGGTACTGAATACTTATTGCAAATGTTATTGGTAAAGGGTTATGTCGTTGTGGCACCCGATTATGAGGGATTAGGTGAACCTAGTGGACGTGAAAACCATCCTTATCTGAATCTAAAAAGTGAAGCCTTTTCGATTACCGATGCCGTTGTCGCTGCTCGAAGTTACTTAACCAGTCAAGGTAAAACGGTGTCGAAGGATTGGCTTTCGATCGGACATTCTCAAGGTGGTCAAGCCGTATTAGGTGCAGCTGAATTCGCATCGCGTGCTGACTTAAATTATAAGGGAACGATTGCCATAGCACCTGCAAATAATCTTGCGCTCATTCTTGACGCAGGCGAGAAGTTAGCTGTAGGTAAACCTGCAACCGTGCAAAGTATGATTTATGCACCTTTAGACAGTTTTACTGCGCAGATTATTGCAGGTATGCAAGGGCATAAAAACAGTGTGGATTATTCAAAAGTATTTAGTGGACATTTGGCTGCGATTGCACCTCAGGCTGAAACAGTGTGTTCAGGCGAGTTAACCAAGTTAATTCAAGATGACATGCTCAGTTATGCGAGTCAGAACACGACTTTGGATAACTATGGACGCACGCACTCTGATTTCTTAACTTTAAAGCCAATCCAAAAATTTATGAGTGAAGGTTCACAGCCTTTAACGACAGCGGTGAAAACGCCGATCATCATTTATCAAGGTAAAGCCGATCAGACCATTCCAGCAGATGCGACTAAATTTATGATTAGCCTTGCTAAGCCGGGAACATCAATTGACTATCGTGAGCAAGCGACAGCAGATCATATTAGTATTTATACCGATAATCTGGCAAATTTTGTGCAAGATGTAGAGACTCTCATGCCAAATCAATAAGTTGATTTGACTTAAATAATGCTCGTGCAGATTCAACATGGGCATTATTTATTTAAAAACAGCACAAACTTCCCTCTCTCATTTCTAAAACTTCATGCTACAATACGCGCCAATCTTAGCACGGCTTAAAAGCCCTAATTTAATAGGACCTCGCTAATGTTTGCCAACACCTCTATTGCTCAATTTGACCCTGAATTAGCTCAAGCGATCTCGAATGAAGATGCTCGCCAAGAAGCGCACATTGAGTTAATCGCTTCAGAAAACTACTGTTCACCTGCAGTAATGGAAGCTCAAGGTTCAAAACTTACTAACAAATATGCAGAAGGCTACCCTGGTAAACGCTACTATGGCGGTTGCGAGTATGTAGACGTGATCGAACAATTGGCCATTGACCGTGCTAAAGAATTGTTTGGTGCAGATTATGCAAACGTTCAACCACACGCTGGTTCACAAGCAAACTCTGCAGTTTACCTTGCGCTACTTAACCCAGGCGATACAGTTTTAGGTATGAGCTTGGCTCACGGTGGTCACTTGACTCACGGTGCTAAAGTTAGCTTCTCTGGTAAAACTTACAACGCAATTCAATACGGTTTGAACCCAGAAACTGGCGAAATCGACTATGAAGAAGTTGAACGTTTAGCTGAAGAACATAAGCCAAAAATGATCGTGGCTGGTTTCTCTGCGTATAGCCAAGTTGTTGATTGGCAACGTTTCCGAGATATCGCGGACAAAGTTGGTGCTTACTTATTCGTAGATATGGCTCACGTAGCTGGTCTTGTTGCTGCTGGTGTTTACCCAAGCCCAGTACAAATTGCTGACGTAACTACAACGACTACACATAAAACACTTCGTGGTCCACGTTCTGGTTTAATTCTTGCGAAAGCAAACGAAGAAATCGAGAAAAAATTACAATCAGCTGTATTCCCTGGTAATCAAGGTGGTCCTTTAGTTCACGCTGTAGCGGCTAAAGCGATCTGCTTCAAAGAAGCAATGGCGCCTGAATATAAAGCTTACCAACAACAAGTTGTTAAGAATGCGCAAGCAATGGCTGAAGTTCTAATCGAACGTGGTTATGATGTTGTTTCTGGCGGTACTAAGAACCATTTGTTCTTATTATCTTTAATTAAACAAGACATTACTGGTAAAGATGCCGATGCTTGGTTAGGTGCTGCTCACATTACTGTGAACAAAAACTCAGTACCAAACGATCCACGTTCTCCATTCGTGACTTCTGGTATCCGTATCGGTACTCCTGCTGTAACAACACGTGGTTTTGGTGAAGCTGAAGTACGTGACCTTGCAGGCTGGATCGCTGACGTTCTAGACAGCAAAGGTGACGAAGCTGTGATTGCTACAGTGAAAGAAAAAGTTGCTGCTGTTTGCGCTAAATTCCCAGTTTACGCAAAATAAGTCTGACTTGAGAAAGCCCCCTCAAGGGGGCTTTTTTTATGTCATCAGAAAAATTCAAAAGTTATCTAAACATTTATATTTCTGATATAACGGAATAAGAGATAACAAAAAATTTGCCCATCGCTATAGATCTGTTGGCAAGGTCGCAAAGGAACTTTATATGAAAAAACCCAATATTATTCTTTCAGAACAAGATTTACATCGCTTAGAAACCATGTTGGAGCATCAGTCTAAGTTGACGCCGACGATGGAGCATTTGGAAGATGAGATGGCGCGCGCTGACGTGGTTGCTCCACAAGATGTCCCTGCCAATGTGGTGAGTATGAATGCCAAAGTTCTCATTAACATTGCACCTGCGACAGAAGCAACCGAAATTACACTGGTCTATCCACATGATTTTCGTGGCGATAAAGGTCAAGTCAATGTTTTGGCTCCAGTGGGCGCTGCCATTTTAGGTTTGGCGGAAGGGCAGGAAATAGAATGGCCGCAGCCTGATGGTCATACCATGAAAGTCAAAATCATTAAAGTGCTCTATCAACCAGAGCGTGAAGGGGATTATTTATAATTCCGCTGCGTTATACAGATAAAATCTACACACAAAGCCATCGATATCGATGGCTTTTTTATTTTTCGATATCGCATTTTTAGATATGAAATGTGCAAATGTTGTTAAGCAGATTTCATTACAACCATAGCAGTTTAACTTGGGAAAACTGTCAAAGAATTGACAGAGTCATGGGCACGAAGTCGGCACACTGTATTTCAACAACACCATCGTTGCTTAATAATTTGAAGAATAAGGTAGAGCCCTATGACACAATTAGAATCGAATCATTACAATCCGGACTATCAATATCAGCATATTGAAGTAAAACCCGTAACCGGTCGTATTGGTGCCGAAATTTCTGGCATTCAGTTGTCTGGAAGTTTAGACAAAAGCGTGGTCGATGAATTTAATCATGCACTATTAAAATATAAAGTTTTATTTGTGCGTGGGCAGCAAGATCTCACCGATTTAGAACAAGAAGCCTTTGCACGACTTTTAGGAAATCCGTTGAATCATCCAAGTGTGCCACTCAAAGATGGTACAGCACATACGTTGTCAATTGACTCACGTGGTGGGCGCGCAGATTCATGGCATACCGATATTACGTTTTTGCCCAATTATCCTAAAGCCACAATTTTAAGAAATGTAGTTGCACCTGAACATGGTGGCGATACAGTTTGGGCCAATACCGTGACGGCTTATGAAGATTTAAGTCCGGAGCTACAAAAGTTGGCGGAACAATTACGCGCGGTGCATAGCAACAGTTATGACTATGCAACACCGAAAGGTCAGTACAATGAAGAAGGTCGCCACTTATTCCGTACAGCGGTAGAAGTAGAAACCGAGCATCCTTTGGTGCGTGTACATCCTGAAACAGGTGAAAAAAGTTTGGTTTTGGGTCACTTCTTTAAACGCTTCAGTGGATATAGTCCGGCACAGTCACGTCGTTTATTTGAACTGTTTCAAGAGCAAATCGTGCAATGGGAAAATGTTGTGCGTTGGCGCTGGGCGGTAGGTGATGTTGCGATTTGGGACAATCGTGCGACGCAGCACCGTGCCATCAATGACTATGGCGATGAGCTACGTATCGCCTCACGTGTCACCATTGAGGGTGATGTACCTGTCGATGTAAATGGTCAGCCGAGTACTGTACTGAAAAATATTCAAAACACCGATATTTCAAACTTGCGTTCAGAAGCAGGCCGTATTTATGAGAAAGCATCTTAAGTATGAGAGCGTCATTTAAAACAGCATAAAAACAGATAAATAATGCGAAAAACAATGGTTTTACATTTTTAAGCACTTGCCTAAGATCAATGAGATCTTAGGCATTTTTTTATAGACGTGAGCGATCAAAAGAACACCGCCCAACAGCATTTGTTGCAAATTTTACGTAATGAAGACATCTTTCAGGGCTTTAGCGATCAGACTTTAGAACAGCTTGTGCAACAGGTGAAATATTCACGGTTTCATGCGCAGCAGCACATCTTAAAACAACAACAAATCGTGCAAGATATTTATATTTTGCTTTCAGGTACGCTACAAATTGGTTGGTTGCAAAATAATGGTGAATTGATTGTCAATGATTATATTCGTCGCCAGTCGGTATTTAATTTTGTCGCACTCTTACAACAAAAGCCTTTGAATTATGATTATTTTGCTGCGACACACGTCGAGGTGGCAATCATTTCTGGAACAAGGTTTTTAGCAGTTTTACAGCGTGATCCGAAGGCGCTTTGGAATGTCGTGCAATCTCTCAGTCGACGCATGTATTTGATGTTTGAGCATAATCGTTATTTGCGAACGGCAACGCTAGAGCAGCGTATTGCTAGACATTTGATTCGACTCTATGAGCAATATGGATGTCGGCAGGAAATTCCTTTGAGACTCAGTCAGCAGGAATTTGCAGAGTCTTTTAATATTTCACGCCAAACGTTGAATAAACATCTGCAGCAATTTGTCCAAACACAAGTAATCGCGTGGAATTATGGACAAATCGTGATATTGGATCTTGAGCGTTTAAGGCAAATGAGTGAACTAGATGAATAACTAGATTTAAAATTTGACGAGAAGCCATGATCGCAAATGGCTTCATTGGACTTGTTTTTAGATTAGTGCTTACTGATTTTATCCAAATATCCCATCATAAAAGCAGAAAAAACAAAGGTTAAATGCATGATGATGTACCACATGATTTTGTCATTAGGGATGTTTTTCGCATCCATAAAAATACGTAATAAATGAATCGAAGAAATTGCCACGATTGATGCTGCAACTTTGAGTTTTAATGAATTGGCATCCATGGTGCCGAGCCAGTTCAAGCGATTGGTCGATTCATTAATTTTTAATTGCGAAACAAAGTTTTCATAGCCTGAAAACATCACCATTACAATCAGTCCGCCCACCATAGTCATATCGACCAAAGAGAGGATGACTAAAATCAGGTCAGCTTCTGAATATTCTAAAATATGCGGAAGGACATGAATGACTTCTTGGAAAAATTTAATCGCGAGCAGTAGCAGTGCAAAGGATAATCCAAAGTACACGGGAGCCAGAATCCAACGTGCTGCATACATTGTGTTATGGAAAAAACGTTCCATTTAAGCCTCTAAATTTATTGATCTAATATTTGGTTCTAAAGTATATGGATTAAATTTTACGATAATTTTGATAATAATTCATGTAGAGTCAGTTGTTTAATTTAAATCTAGATTGAATCTTTGGGTATCTTAAGCTTGAATTCATCTGTTTAGGTCATCATATCCATTCAAATGATGCTGTATGGCTGCTTTGGCGGATCTATAGGCAACGGTTGAATTTGATGGCGAAATTTGACTGATGAAATAGATGTATTTTTTGCAAAATACTACAAGACTTTTATGGCAAAACTTGTAGTATAAAAATGATTTTATTGAGTTTAATTGGCTATGTCACAAATTGATGTATTGGTGCCGTTAAAGGATATTACGGTAGATCGGGCGGAAGTGCTTTCGATTAAGCGGAATGACCTTGTGCCATTACTGACCGATCAATATCGTCTAAATCATTATGCCGATCAATTAATTCAAGCACAGTCGGTGCTGCTAGACGGTGTTGACCCTCAGTTGACGAAACAACTTAGTCAAACCATTGAGCAGCTGATTCAAGCCTTAGCCAATTCAAAAAAATATTTAAAGACACGCAAATTTAATGCCCTGCAAAAATGGTTAGGCATCGATTTGGAATATGGTTCAGGACAAGTTGAATATTATAAAAATCTAGATCAATTACTTGATCGGGCAAATCATCTGAGCCAAAAGTTACAGTTAGAAATTCAAAAGTCTCAAGCACGTTTTAATCAATTGCAGGGTTTACGTGAGCAAATGGCGCGTTATATCGTCGCGGCTGAAGAGTTTTTGGTGGAATACCCACAGTTTGTGAAAAATCAGCATCCGCTTGACAACTTTGCAGAACGTTTATCGAAAAAGGTGAATACCTTGCAAACCTTACAAGCCAGTAATGATATTGCAATTACACAAATGCAGCTTTCTCAGCAGCTTTCTTTTGGATTATTAGATCGATATAAGGAAGCTCAGCAGGTGTTGATTCCAGCATGGCAATATCATGTGAAACAAAGTCGTCAAAGTAACTCGACAAGTTCATTGGAAAAGCTTGATAATAGCCGTGAAAATTTGATTAAAACTTTAAAAAAATCATTAGAGAATTCCTCTAAGTCTTAGAAATATAAGGTGGGTTATGACCGATTTAGATGCCAAAAATTTACCCGTTGAAGTTAGCAAAGAATTGACTGAAGAAAAGTTTCAGCAACTCAATTTGCAGGAAATTGGCTTACAAACTTCCGATTTTCACGAAGTCGAAGCTGCACGTAAGGAATTGGCAGATTTAAGTCATAATAGTGTTGCTGAATATGGTAAAAACATTGCCACCAAGACGTCGACCTATACCGATGAATTATTAAATTTGGTGCAAAATAAAGATCTAGATGCGACAGGTCAAAAGCTCAATCAGGTGGTACAAGTCGCACAGCAGCTAAACACTACGAGCATTTTAAATAAATCTAAAAGCTCAGGATTTTTTGGTGGGTTACTGAGTAAATTTAAAGGTGCCAAGCAAAGTTTTGATCAGCACTTTAATACCACCAAAGAGCAAATTGATGCTTTGGTCAAAGAAATTGAAACTTCGCAAAATGGCTTAAAAGCGCGTGTAAATACCTTAGATAAAATGTTTGAAGGCGTACAAGACGAATATAAACAATTAGGGGTGTATATCGCCGCAGGTAAGTTGAAAGAGCAAGAAATTCAACAGGAAATTGCAAGCTTAACCACTCAAGTTCAAGATCAAACCACTACGCAAAAAATCTATGACCTCAATCATTTGGCAAATAATCTTGAAAAACGTGTGAGTGATTTACAGATCTTGCAACAGTCTGCGATGCAGACCTTGCCGATGATTCGCATTATTCAATCCAACAATTTGATGTTGGTCGATAAGTTTTATGCAATCAAAAACATCACATTACCTGCATGGAAAAACCAAATTAGTTTGGCGATTTCATTGCAAGAACAAAAGAACAGCGTGCAATTGGCAAATAGCATTGATGATGCGACCAATGACCTGTTAAAACGCAATGCAGATTTGTTGCATCAAAATTCTGTCGATACAGCAAAAGCCAATCAGCGTTCAGTGATTGATATCGAAACACTTGAACATGTGCAAAATACCCTCATTAAAACCGTTAATGATGTGATTCAAATTCAGAAAGAAGGTGTACAAAAGCGTGAAGAAGCGACGACACGTATTCGTGCCTTACAAAATAATTTGAATCATTTAGTAATTGAATCGAGTGGTTCAAACCCTTCTTCATAAACGGTGAGGGAGGTGAAAATATAATCTGAAGGAGTATGTCTTTGCCTCCCATTGATGAATATGCGCTAAATCCGCAGCAACTGGAAACAGGGCTTCAAACCATTAAGAAGCGTCAACGCAATTTGACGTTATTGACTTTAACCAGTGTTTCTGTGCTGATCGTTTCGGCTGTGATGCTGTTTATTCAGCATGATATGGTCTATAGCTTTTTTGGCCTAAGTTCTAGCGTACAGCAACTGCATATCCCTGTTAGTGCAGGTGATTTGGCATATCAACTCGGTGAGTCCTCCGACTATTTTTCAAATTTTTTATCCTTTATTGGTTGGTTATTTCTCAAACTTATCGTTTCATTTATTGGCGCATTTTTCTTGGTTGGATTTCTAAAGAAATTTCAATTTTTTAGAATTCGATTCCAATCTTTTGTATTGAAATTTGTCGGCTGGATTTTATCGTTTATCGTGCTTTGGTCAGGCTTAACTTATGTGCAATATGACCTTAATCATGATGACCGTGCAGCAGATCAAAAATTGGTACATTATGAAAAAAATATTCAAGAAAGCCAGCTGGCTTTCGAGATGGAAGATGCACAATTGGCAAAACCCGTGCAAGCCTATTTACTTGCACAAGCTGCTTTGATGCATAAGCCTGTAGATCGTGCGACAGCAATTCCTTTGGTGCAATCCTTAATCAATGCCGAGCAACAAAATCCAGCAAAATTCCGTGAATACGGTTTTCAGCCTGAACAGCTCTGGGCAATGCAAAATCAGCTATTTGATAAAACCATGACACCGATGGCGCAAAGCGTGGAAAAACAAGTTCAGCAAGCCAATGTAGTAGAAGTTGTTGTACGTTGGGTGTTGATCGCCGTGATGGTACTCACGCTGGTTTTGAGCTTAATTTTGTATCTACTATCTCAGCATTTCAAATCACGGATTAATCGAATTGAGCAGGGACTTCATTAACAGGCCTATTTTCTTTTTAGATCATTGCATTGCTCAGAATAAAAATCCCCATCACATTGTATGGGGATTTTTGATCTTGGGTAGATTAACTTGCGCGATGAAACAGTTGTCGAAGTTCCTGTGTAGAAAAAGTCTGATCATTCACTTCGCCATCCACAAGGTAAAAAGGAATGGGGTGCTGTCCCTTTGATTTTACATATTGTGTAATTTCATGCTGACGGTCTGCAATATCTTTATGTTGAATTGAGCGCAGTACTTTTGAGCCATCTAAACCAATGCCTTCAATGATGCTTTTTAAAACCTGAATATCAGCAATATTTTGACCGTGTGCAAATAATGCATGGAATAATAAGGCTTGAGTCAGGGCATATTGATCCAGAATATTGTCCAAGGCCAAAATACCTTGATGAGCCAGTTGACTGTTTGGCATACGTTTCATGTGCTCAATATTGACAATCACATCTTCGCTATAAGCGGCAAACTTTGTCATTTCGAGTTTTCGATTTGCTGCACTTGCGCCATACTTATTGGTTAAATACTACAGCACATCTAAGCCTTGTTCAGGAATTTCAGGAACGCGTTGAATCGGCAATAGCTCTACACGGGTTGCGGTATGTTCATTCCAGTTTTGTTTTAACTTTTGAAATGCGACATAACTCATGGGATAAACAATATCAAAGACAAATTCAATTTTCATTATTCTGCTCACTGTTGATTTTATACTTGTAGATCGATGGCTGATTGATGCAAGGGATTGATTGTGGCTTTATTGATGGAACTCAAAAGCAGTCAAATCACCTGATATTTCATTTGATTTAATGCCGTCTTGCTGAAATGAAACTTAAAGCTTTATAAAGATTTTGTAATTAATCAGGACGTAAGTGGGTCTTGCGCAGGCTTGGTGTGATTTCAATAAAAAAGAAAAAAATGAGGGATTTATCACGATATATATGTACGAAATAAATCATTTTAATGTTAATATAGGCCCATATATTTATGATTTAGAAAGAAATTTAATCATTTGATTTGTAAAACCGATTAATTTTATAAAAACAAACCGTTTCACCTATTTAATGGTTTGTTCTATCATTCTCTCATCAAATAAATTTACTCCTCTGGAGACGTTAGCAATGTTAGATCAAAATACTTCTGCTCAATTAAAAACCTTACTTGAACGCCTTGAAGGCCCGATTGAAATCGTCGCGACTTTAAACGGCACTGACAAATCAGACAAAATTAAAGAATTGGTGACCGAAGTTGCTGCCTTATCTGATTTAGTGACTGCACGTTTTGACGGTAACAACAGCCGTGCGCCAAGCTTTGGTATTGCAAAAGCAGGTGAAACACCACGTGTATTCTTCGCAGGTCTACCGATGGGCCACGAATTCACTTCTTTGATTTTGGCATTGTTACAAACCTCTGGTTATGCACCGAAAGTTTCTGACGAAGTACTGAATACCATTAAAGGTTTAGGTCTTAAAACTGACTTTGATGTGTTCGTATCACTCAGCTGCCATAACTGTCCTGACGTGGTTCAAGCCTTGAACCTAATTGCGATCTATAACCCAGGTACAACTGCAACCATGATTGATGGTGCATTCTTCCAAGACGAAGTCGAAGAACGCAAAATCATGGCTGTACCAATGGTATTCCAAGACGGTGAGCACATTGGTCAAGGTCGTATGACCTTGGAAGAAATCATTGCTAAATTAGACACCAACTCTGCCGCAAAAGATGCTGAAAAGTTAAATGCCAAAGAAGCCTTTGATGTTCTTGTGATTGGTGGCGGCCCTGCGGGGAATACTTCTGCAATCTATGCAGCACGTAAAGGCATTAAAACAGGTATCGTGGCTGAACGCATGGGCGGTCAGGTCATGGATACGATGGACATTGAAAACTTCACGTCGATTCAAAAGACTCAAGGTCCTAAGTTTGCTGCTGAAATGGAAGCACATGTACGTGAGTACGGTGTGGACATTATGAACTTGCAACGTGTATCTGACATCAAAGGTGCTGACCAAACAGCTAATGGCTTAGTTGAAGTGACTTTAGAGAATGGTGCAAAACTTGAATCTAAAACAGTGATTCTTTCAACAGGTGCACGCTGGAGAGAGATGAATGTTCCAGGTGAGCAAGAATACCGTACTCGTGGTGTAGCTTACTGCCCACACTGTGACGGTCCATTGTTCAAAGGCAAACGTGTTGCAGTGATCGGTGGTGGTAACTCTGGCGTTGAAGCAGCGATCGACCTTGCAGGTATTGTTGAACATGTAACGCTTGTTGAGTTTGATACCAAGCTTCGTGCTGACCAAGTGCTTCAAGACAAGTTAAACAGCTTGCCGAATACGACTGTGATCATGAATGCATTGTCTACAGAAGTAGTTGGTGATGGTTCACAAGTGACTGCACTGAACTACAAAGACCGTGCAACAGATGAAATCAAAACGATTGAATTGGCAGGTATCTTTGTACAAATCGGTTTGTTACCAAATACTGATTTCTTAAAAGAAACAGCGGTTGAACTTTCAAACCGTGGTGAGATCGTAATTAACGAGCGTAACGAAACCAATGTGAAAGGTGTATTTGCTGCAGGTGACTGTACAACAGTACCGTACAAACAAATCATCATTGCAACAGGTGAAGGCGCGAAAGCTTCATTGTCTGCTTTTGATTACATCATCCGTTCGGGTCAATAAAAGAAAGGCCAGTGTGTTTCGAGAAACACGCTGGCCGCGCTGAATGTTGTCATTTGAATATTATTTTTCTTAATATTCTCGTTTTACAGGAACTTTGGATGCTAACACCGGAGTTCCTTTTTTTGTCTGCAAAATTAGGATTCAAAAATGTCCCCACACATTTTGAATCCTATTCGTTGCCCAGCTATTTTTGTTTTACAACCTTATTTTTATACTTTCCCCAAGGTTGTTTCTCTATGAAATATAAAGCGGAGTATGCAATTAATATACCAATCACATCACGAATTTAAGATTTAAATAAATTCAAACCTTTAAACTTCTCCATTAACTGCTCATCTGTCTCCATGTATTCAGGATGAGGCACAATGCACTCAATCGGACAAACTGAAACACAAGTTTGGTGCGCATAGAAACCGACGCATTCAGTACAACGTGCGACATCGATTTCATAAATCTTTGAGCCTTCATAAATGGCATCATTGGGACATTCAGGTAGACACATGTCACAATTGATGCATTTGTCTGTAATCAACAAAGCCATAAAGTAAACTCAAGCCTGATAAGCTAAAGTTGAAGCCGAAATATCCACTGTCGAATTGGGTAAGTTACGAATCAGTAAGGCGTATCGCATATCCACATCGGCAGGTACAGGAATATCCACGATATGACCTGAACCTTTGGCATCGTCGATTAGATTACCTTTTTTATCTTTCATTTCAGTTAAAACGAAGGTGATGTTGCCTGAAGTGGTCATCAGTTCTAAAGAATCACCTACAACAAAACGGTTTTTCACTTCGATTTTAAGAGAGTCACCATTGCGTTCTAAGACTTCACCTACAAACTGTTGATGATCAAAACGTGAAGAGCCGGTTTCATAGTTTTGATATTCACTATGTACATGGCGGCGTAGAAAACCTTCGGTATAACCACGGTTCGCAAGACCTTCAAGCTGAGACATGAGAGCAGGGTCAAATGGTTTACCAGAAAGGGCATCATCGATGGCTTTACGATAAATTTGAGCGGTACGCGCACAGTAGAAATAAGACTTGGTACGGCCTTCAATTTTTAAAGAATGAATGCCCATTTTGGTTAAACGGTCAACATGCTGTACAGCACGCAAGTCTTTCGAGTTCATGAAATAAGTGCCATGTTCATCTTCTTCGGCAGCAAACATGTCTTCTTCATTGCGTTGTAATAAAACCGGCTCGCCGAATTGGTGTTGTTCTAGGGCGTGTTGCTCATCGGCATTTTTATTATTGCAGCATGATGATTCTTTAATTTGTGTGACTGGAATAACATCACCAGTTTCATCTTCAACTGCATCGTGAATTTTATAATCCCATCGGCATGCATTGGTACATGCACCTTGGTTTGCATCACGTTTATTCATATAGCCAGAAAGTAAGCAACGACCGGAGTAAGCCATACATAATGCACCATGTACGAAAACTTCAATTTCCATATCAGGTACATTGTGTTTAATTTCTTCAATTTCTTCGATTGATAATTCACGTGACAGAATGACACGTGTCAGTCCCATATTTTTCCAAAATTTAACCGTTGCCCAGTTCACCGCATTGGCTTGGACAGACAAATGAATGGACACTTCTGGAAAATGTTCACGCACCATCATGATTAGACCAGGGTCAGACATGATCAGTGCATCAGGATTCATGGCAACCACAGGTTCAAGGTCACGGATGAAATTTTTCAGTTTTGAGTTATGCGGTTGGATGTTTACCACCACATAAAACTTTTTCCCTAAGGCATGAGCTTCTTCAATGCCAATTTTTAAATTGTCATGGTCGAAAGCATTATTGCGCACACGTAAGCTATATCGCGGCTGACCTGCATACACGGCATCTGCGCCATAAGCAAAAGCGTAGCGCATATTTTTTAAAGAGCCAGCAGGTGAGAGGAGTTCGGTTACGTGTTGAATCGTCATGTCAATAAAGGCATAAAAAATTTATGGCTTTATTGTAGTGATCTAAAAAAAGGATTCAACCAAGTATTTTAGTTGGGTTTTCAAGATATTCCGTTTTCCAAATGTTTTAAAATTTGGCAATCATTAATTTGACTGGTTTCATTACAGCTAGCACGGAGCTTACTTAACTGTATTTTAAAATTTTCTAATTCTTTAATTTTTTCAGAAACTTGACGAATGTGATTGTCAATTAATTCATTCACAGCATGACAGCTTTGCGTAGGGGATTGCTCAAGTTCAAGCAGGGTTTGAATCTCGGTGAGAGAAATATCGAGGTTTCGACAGCGCTTAATAAAAACCAAACGTTTGTACATTTCTTCATCATAATAGCGATAATTGTTGTCTGCGCGGAAGCTAGGTTTCAGCAGTTTTTTCTTTTCATAAAAGCGAATACTGTCAATGCTTACCCCAGATTTGGTGGACAATTCTTTAATCAAATAATGTTTTTGTACGTTCATGCTTGACCTTGGAGTGAGTCCATAGTTTTGAATAAGAGTAATACAAATCCATTGATTTTAAAATTGGAGCACATTTATGGCATGTACATGTAGTCATGAGCCAGCACCAAACAAACCCAACAGTAAATTTCGTATCGCACTTTGGATTGCCTTAATCATTAACGCCATGATGTTTTTGGTGGAGCTGATTGGTGGGGCTTATGCACATTCTTCTGCGCTTTGGGCGGACTCGCTGGATTTCTTTGGTGATGCTGTAAATTATGGGGTTTCATTAGCCGTGCTTGGCGCCAGTTTATATTGGCGTGCAACAGTTGCCTTGGTGAAAGGTTTTGTCATGGCAGCGTTTGGGATCGTTGTGATTGCCAAAGTGCTCTATGCCTATGCCAATGGGATCGCTCCTGAACCAATCACCATGGGTGTGATTGGTATTCTGGCCTTAGTCGCTAATGTCATCTGTGCATACGTCTTATATGCCTTCCGTGAAGGTGACTCCAA
This sequence comes from Acinetobacter sp. YH12144, assembly GCF_013418345.1. NCBI lineage: Bacteria > Pseudomonadati > Pseudomonadota > Gammaproteobacteria > Moraxellales > Moraxellaceae > Acinetobacter > Acinetobacter sp. YH12144. Next base: position 14,901 of record NZ_VPCD01000029.1, read on the forward strand.
TATGCAATCCGTTTGGCTATGTAGCCGTAATGATGCGATTGGTAATGTCGCAGTGATCTTGGCTGCAGTCGGGGTGTTTGGTACAGGCAGTCTATGGCCAGATTTGATCGTGGCCGCAATCATGGCGATCTTAGGTTTAACGGGTGGTTATCAGGTGATTCGAAAAGCACTGCAAGAGCGTAAGCAAAAAGATATTCTGAGTACCCCTTGCTCTTAAAATACTTACTCTTAAATCCACCGTTAATGGCATTCATTTTATCCATGTTTTTAACGCAGATGAATAGTCGTTAAATCGCTAGTTGAAATTAAAATAGCAGTCAGTTTTATACGAAATTTTCCTGACTGCTAATTCGATAAATCATCTGAAATCAGACTGTATTTAATAGGGTGCTGAGGTTTTATCTACAGACTCCAATTAAGTTATGCTTTACAATAGCGCGCGAAAATCATGTTTAAAAATTAGGTTTTCTACCTTGAAAGCTTTATGTTTAGGCCCCATTGGTGCATCAGGTAAATTAAATGTCGAAAAAGCAAGACATCATTAACGTTGCGCTCCAACTCTTCAATTCTTATAGCTATAACTCGATTGGTATAGATCGAATTATTGGGGAATCGGGCGTTGCTAAAATGACGTTTTATAAATATTTCCCCTCTAAAGCCAAATTAATTGAAGAATGTCTCGTGATTCGAAATCTTAATTTACAGGAATCACTTGAAGCTGCTATTGCAGAATGTGATCCAGAAGACCATCTTTCGCATATTAAAACCATTTTTGCTTGGTACGATGCTTGGTTTCATACTGCAGATTTCAATGGTTGTATGTTTCAAAAAGCAGTAGAAGAAATATCTAAAGTTTATCCTTCGTCATTACAACCTGCGATCGATTATAAAGATTGGCTCAAATCAAAACTAAGTACTGCCTTACAAAATCTGGGCATTCAGCAAACTGAACAACTAGCTGCATTTCTGAGTAGTATTTTGGATGGCATGACCATCCAAGCCCAAATTGACCCCAACCAAGTGCATTTAGCAGATTATTGGAAGCGAGTTGAAACCTTAATTCGTTTGGAATTGGCTGCTTAAAAATTTGTTTGTAGGCATTTAGGTTTTAAATCTAGCGACGACTTATTTGTATTGATTAACAATCAATTTTTTCACATGACTTAAGATTCTAAGAAAATAAAAAGCGCGATTATTTGGGGTAATCGCGCTTTGCTGACAATTGTGCGTTCAAATCATTCACTTTGTTAGCTTAAGTCAATGATTTGATTTTCGAACGTTTTATACGTTTTCTCTCATTTATATTTTTACCCTCTGAATGCTAAATTCATTCGGTTTTTGCAGCAAAATAGACAGACTTGTCTGTTTTTTTGAATTATAGGGGATCTTAGGTGAATTACAAGACAGGAAAGAAAGGTTTGTGTGTTTTTTAATCTAGCTTAAGTTTAAATTAATCCACTATTTTTAAAGATAATATTAAAAAATTGATCATTAAGCTCGATGTTAATTAGACGATAAAACTATTTTTACAGTTGCGTGCATGACGCTGTTCGTTGGGTGCAAGTACATGGTCTAAGACCATTTGGTGAATATTTTATATGCAAGAAGTAATTAGTGAGTGGGTTCTCCGCTTTTTATTTTTAAGTGAATTTTTGAATCGTGGATTTTACATAACGAAACATCTTCTATGGTTTTAAGCATTAAGTTTATTGATGAATTTGACTAAACTAGCAGCAAAATTATTTCCATGATTACAATTTAGAATTTTTATTATGTTAGGCAAAATATTTGCTGTATTAGAACAATTGGGTCTATCCGCCCAAAAACGTGCCATTCATGTGCAATTTTCCAACCCTGCGTTGAATGAAGAGCTTTTTATTCAACGTATTGATGGGGAGCATATCTTAAACCAAGGCGTACAAGCGACTTTGATTTGCCTATCCACCAATGCACTTATTCCACTAAAACAATTTATTGGCGCACAGGTTGCCGTTGATCAAGTGACCGATCAGGGCGAACTCTTCCGTACCGCCGGTATTATTACCGAAGCCACCCAAGGCCAGAGTGACGGTTCACTCACGCTGTATAAACTCACTTTAGAAGATGCAACATCGCTGTGGCATAAACGCAGGAACAGCCGTGTGTTTATGAACAAATCTGTTCGCGATGTCAGTGAAACTCTCTTTAAAGAATGGCAAAGCAAAAGTCCGCTTTTTGCTGCCAGTCTAACGCTAGATCTAAGCGGTTTAGGCCAAAACTATGACGTTCGACCTTTCATCATGCAGTCGAATGAAAGCGATTATGACTTTTTAACCCGACTTTGGCGCAGTGAAGGCATTAATTGGCTCATCGATGAAGCACAGTTGAAAGTGCCGCATTCCTCAGCGCCAATTGAAAAACAAAAACTCCGCCTGATTGATGACAATAGCCAATATCAAGCACTCAGCCGTCGTAGTATCCGCTTTCATCGCTCTAGTGCCACAGAAAAACAAGACAGCATCACCAGCTTGATCGGTGAACGTAGCATTCAACCGACTGCGGTCCATGTACAGCGCTGGCAAGCCGATGGACTGAGCCAAGAAGAAGGCGCAGGCTCAGTTCAAAGCAAACATCAGCATAGCCAAAGCCAAGACAATGCCAGTTTAAGTTTGGAACAAGCATGGCATATCAGCCCTGCATGGATGCAAGATTTAAAAGGTGAAGATCAAGCTACGGCTTCATCTAACAGCCAGATTGAAAAACTGAATCAAAACCTAACGCGCTATCACGAGCTACAATCGAAAAAATTCAATGCGCAATCGACTGTGCGTGATACACAAGTGGGTTATTGGTTTGAATTGAATGAACACCCAGAAATCGATCAACACAGTGGTGCAGACAAGCAATTCCTGATCACAGAAAAGAAATTCTATAACCAAAATAACTTACCCAAAGACCTCACCGAACAAGTCAATCAACTGATTGAGCAGAGCCAGTGGAACATTAAACCGATCCATGAACAGGCCGAGCGTCAGGCTAATCAGCTCACATTACAACGCCGCAATATTTCGACCGTTCCTGCATATAATCCACTCGAACACCGTCCAAGCACCCATCCGCAACGCGCTAAAGTTGTCGGGCCAAGTGGTGAAGAAATACATGTCGATGAATGGGGACGAATCAAAGTTCGTTTCTTATTTACCCGTGGAGATGACCACAGCCATGATGGCGGTGCAGGCAGCAATGACAATGACACAGATTCTGCATGGGTCGATGTGCTTACACCATGGGCAGGTGAAGGTTATGGCGCACGCTTCTTGCCACGCATTAATGAAATCGTGGTCATCGATTTCTTTGACGGCAACATCGACCGACCATTTGTGGTGGGGCGTATACATGAGGCACAGCGCAGTCCGACCCAATTTGATGGTAAAGGCAAACTGCCAAACACCAAAAAACTAGCTGGAATAAAAAGTAAGGAAGTCCAAGGGGAAGGCTTTGGACAACTGCGCTTTGATGACACGACTGGACAAATATCAACACAATTACAAAGTACCCATGGTGCCACTCAGCTTAACCTCGGTAACCTTAGTCATCCCAAAGAAACCGCAGAAAGTGCAGGGCGAGGTGAAGGCTTTGAACTGAGAACCGACCAATGGGGCGCAGTACGTGCAGGACAGGGGCTACTTGTCAGCACACACCCACAACAACAAGCAGCGGCAATGCACCTCGACGCACAAGCGGCGAAAGAACAAATCGAAGCCAACTTAAACAGCAGTAAAGCCTTAAGTGAAGTGGCGAAAAATCAACAAACTGACCCACTTGAAGTCTTGGATAATTTAAAAAACTTCCTTCGGCAAATCGAAAAAGGCAGTAAAGAAAAGGCGGATGCCTTTAAACAAGCCTTAATGATTTTATCTGCACCAAACTCAATTGCTGTAAGTAGTCAGGAAGATGTTCATCTTTCAGCAGATGGACAGATCAGCCAAAGTGCAGGGGATAGCATCAACCTCAGCAGTCAAAAATCCTTAATTGCCCATGCACAAAGCAAGATCAGTCTATTTGCAGCACAAGAAGGCTTACGAGCTTATGCAGGCAAAGGCAAAGTTGAAATCCAAGCCCAAGGAGATGGGGCAGATCTGATTGCCCGAAAAGGTATTCAAATTATTTCCACGGAAGATGTAGTTTATATCACCAGTCCTAAAGAAATAATCCTGACTGGAGGCGGATCACAGCTCAAGATTAATGGTTCTGGCATATTCCCTACCACGGGTGGAAAGTTTGAGGTTAAGGCCGGGCAGCATTTATTTACAGGTGGAAGTACGGCTCAACCAAAAAATATTACTTTACCATTATTAGGTGAAATGCAAAATTGGATGGAATTGAACTACCATTATGATGATTTATCACCAGTTAAAGGGGCTCCTTTTAAAGTCTTTTTTGAAGATGGAAGTTACAGAGAAGGTACTTTAGATGATAAAGGGTACGCTAAATTAGAAAATGTACCTAAAGGAAAATCTGAAATTTATTATGGGGAAGATCCGTCAGAGTTTAAAAAAGACATTCCCGATGACCTAGATGCAGAAATTGAAGATACAGACACTATTGACGATGATATTTGGTCACTATTAGATGAAGAAGCATATCAAAAACTTACAAATAACTTACAGAATGGAGCGAAATAATGGGCTCTGTCGCTAAATATAAACGTTCTGTAGATTCTGTTCCCGGTGGATGGCTACAAAGTTTAAAAAAAGACACTATGACTTTCTTTAAAGGTGAAAGTACTGGTGGTTGGGCAATTTTAGCGGAGACGGTAATTGGGTGTGTACCTGTTTTAGGTCAATTGGTAGACGCGAGAGATATTATTAAAGCGATTATCATTTTATCTGCAAATCCAGCTAGCCCTGCTGGATGGTTTGATCTTATTACAGCATTAATTGGCTTAGTTCCAGGTGGTGGGGATGCTGTCAAAATGTCATTAAAAAGTGTCAAAAAAGGCGCTTTACCAATGGATAGTATTTTAGATGGTATCCGAAAACTAGGGAAAGGTGATCCTGAGCAATTGATACGTAAGTGTCTAGATCTAAATGCATTACAAAAAAATTTGGATAAGATACTGACAAACCCTAAAGTATTAAATCAGCTAAGCCCTGAAGCTCGTAAAAATGTTGATCAGATTCGAAAAAATTTAGGTAAACAATTACAAGAATTTAAAAAGGAAGTTGATGGCTGGCTAATAAAAAGTAGAAAAACTTCAGCAGATGCAAATAAAAATTCTAAGAACCAAACAAATAAGCCAAATTCTCCAGCAAATGGTGGACAAAAAGCAAACAATACAAATCAGGGCAAATCTAACAGTACCAATAATTCGTCAATAGGCCAAACAGCTATAACTAATTTATCTAATAAATTTAAAGGTATTCTAGGTGAGCATATGGCAGATTACTATTGCCAAGAAATTAAAGGCTGGGGAACTTCAACACATGATAAGATAGGAACGAAAAACTCTCATAAATTGAATGATAATGGGGAAATGGTAAATCTATTTTCTATTAAAAGTAGAGGGCGTGGTATAGATGGAGTTTGGAAGAAAAATAATAATGACGCAAAACCATATGCAATTATTGAGGCTAAATGTAGCCAAAATCCTGCTGCTTCACTTAGAGATTTATTAGGTGATGCTAATGATAAAAATGGTATTGATAAATCAATACCTCAACAACAACAAAGATCTGGCAGAACTTCTAGAAACCGTACTAACACTAGTTCAACTAATCGTAATCTAACTTTAGGTGGCGAAAAATATAGAGATTCTAGTGGAAAAGTAGTTCAAATGAGCCATCATTGGATAACAAATCGTCTTGTTAAATCAGTAGGAATTAAGCTAGCTCCAATAATATTGAAAAAAAGAAGATATGAAAGATATGTTATTTTTTTTAGTGGATTGCAGGTAGTAGAACATGCTGTTGCATTAATTAAATTCTTATCTAAACAAACAGTAACTGATAAAGAACATTCTATTCATACAGCTACAAAGGTTTGGACTGATAAAGACATTAGTATCGTTGTTAATAATAAATAATTGGAAATTTATTTATGATGGAATTTAAGTTTAATCGTAGACAACAATTTTTAGATGAAAGTTACTATCAATCTACAAGGAGTGAGCTTGTCAGCGCCATAGAAAGTTTTTTAAGTGAATCAAATGATGATGATGATATCGAAGCAGGATGGATAGACTCTTATTCGATAGCGTCTAGATATCAGTTTGATTTGCTTATTTTGGACTATACTGCTGGTAAACCGATTGAGTATTTACGCTTAGAATTTGATAAAGTAATTGAATTATTCAAGGAACTCTCTATAAAACAAAGAGCCTATTATAAAAATAATAATTTTAGTGTTTTTGACATCGAAATTTTAGATGACTATTGTGTATATATATGGATTATCAGCCTTTGTTATTTATTAAAAAGAACTGATTTACTACCGTTGGTAGCTAACCTTGTTGATGGAGAGGATCAAGAAAATGGAGGGAAAGATTGGATTGTAGAGGAATTTTTGGCTTTTAATGACGATAACCGTTTTGATTGTTCAGATGTCCTTTTTTCAAATCCTTATTTTGAGTTATCCAATGCATTTGTGACCCAAGATAATAAAGTTTCATTCAAGCATTTAAACAAATTTTTAAAAAAATGGTATAAAGATTTATCTGGAGCTCCATGGCATGATACCCATAAATCAGAGGGTGGATATTATGGATATTGGGCTTTTGAAGCAGCTTGTGCTGTTATTCTATTAGAAATAGAAAATGATAAAGAATTTCATGAATACCTCTATTATCCTAAAGACTTAATAGAGTTCTATCGTACATTTAAACCTAGTAGTGCTGAAATTGACCTCCTAACTAAATATCAAAAAGTATCAATTCAAGCAGGTAAAAAATGTCCTCAATCAGGTTATTGGTTCAGTGTAGCCAAGGAAAACACTCGTAAATACTTTAAACAAGGGGAAATATTCCCTGATTTTGAAAGTGATTGGGGGGATGTATATTGGCAGTTTGACGGTGAAGAATAAGTGAAAATATGCCCTTCGGGGCAGTTTTTGGGCATAAAATGGATTTAGTTAATATAAAAAGACAACAATTTCTTACACCTCAAATGTATGAAACATTAAAGGCGGAAACTCTGAACACTATTGAAACTTTTAAAGTAAATCCTACAGGTGTTGGTGATTCAATAGAAGAAAGATGGGTATACTCTTATGCTATCGTAGCAGAGGACTATTTAAATCTGCTTATATTGGAATATACAGCTGGCAATAGTTTACCTTTTATTAGAAGCCAAATTGAAATAGTTATTGACTATTATGAGCAATATGGAAGTAAATTAAGAAGTTATCATAAAAATATAAACTTACCAGTTTTTGAATTATTTACTATTGATGGCTATTGTCCATGTATTTGGTTAATCAGTTTGTGTTATTTACTCCACCGAAAGGATTTGCTACCTAGAGTTGCGAAATTAATTGACGGAGAAATGAGAGAAAATGTTGCTCAAGATTGGCTAATTGAAGAGTATTTATCTTTTTCAGATGAAAATAGATATGATTGTTCAACAGTATTAGTACCAAAACCTTACTTATTATTATGTGAAGCCTTTTCAAATCAAGATAATGAAATTTCTTTAGCTTTTGTCCGTAAGTTTTTAAAGAATTGGTACAAAGATTTATCAGGTGCGCCTTGGCATGATACTCATAAATCAGAAGGTGGCTATTATGGATACTGGGCTTTTGAAGCAGCGTGCGCTGTTATTCTGTTAGAGATAGAGAATGATACTGTCTTACATGAATACTTATATTACCCTAAAGATTTGGTTGAATTTTATCACAAATTCAAGCTCAAAACTTCAGTAATAAATTTTCAATTAAAGCTGGGGAAAAATGTCCTCAACAGGGTTATTGGTTTACAGTTGCTAAAGTGAACTCACGTCAATACTTTAACTTGGGAGATGTTTTTCCTGATTTTGAAAGTGATTGGGGCGATGTGTATTGGCAGTTTGATGGTGAAGAGTAATTTATGCCTTCGGGACTTGATAATATTGGATCTCTAAAAAAAGAAGTATTAATTAAAAGAATATTTTATGAGCACAGCACAAGTTTATTTAAATGATGAGGAAATAGAAGAATTAGTTCGAGATATTCCTCTTGATACATCAATAATTTATGGGGAAGAAAAAAAAGAGTTCGGAGTTTGCCCTTATATTACATTTTATATTGATCAAAAAAAAACAAATGCGCAAGAATTTTTGATAAAAGTAATTGATATTTATGAGAAATTTGAATTCGAAATAATTGATAAGCCATTTCATTTAAGATTTCGATGTGATACTGAAGTTTGGAAAAAGGCAATTTCATGGATTAGAAGTCGTGAAGAAATATCAGCTGAAATGGCAAAAATTTATAAAAAATATTTCATTTACTATTTAGGTGCAACATCTGCACAATCTCAAGATCAAAGTCCACGTTGGGCTTTAAGTGCAAAGATTAGAGACTCTAGTGAGCGCTATTCTAGTCTAAAATTAACTTTTGGTGATCAATGGTATAGATCCAATAAAGATATTTGGTACTCATTTGTTCAAAAATGTCTAGAAATGCTTAACCCAATTCAAGCATATAGTGGATATGAAATTGGAAACACAAGTCAATTTGCATTTGTTTCTCCTGAATTTGAAACAGTTGAACGGACTTTCACGGATTATTTTTACGGGCTCGATATTGATCATCCTGGTATGGAGTTTTCTCATGAAAATATGTTTATTGCAGAAGATCGGGATGGTTTAGGTGGCGGTATTCGTACCCCAACATGGTGCTTTTTACTTTCTCCCTACTGGCTAGAGAAACTAGGCTTGAGTGAAGAACAAATTCGTGAAAAACTGGATGATCCACGAATTGAAATTACTAAAATTATAGACCTAGAAGATTCAACAAAATACAGCTTATGGATACGTTTGGGAGAGCTTTCACTTTATCCAGTTGAAGAAGGTGTTCCTGATTTATTGGTGATGGCAAATGAACTAATTAAACCGATACGTTGTGATAACTTAAAACTGACCACTTTAGATGCGTGGTCAGATGATCCAAATCCACGTTTTGATGCCGTAAGTTCAAAGCAATGGATTGCACGATTTGATGAAGACAGCACTTGGCCTGAATTAAAACGAGTGAAAGTTGAAGTTCAAGAACCAGAAAGAATAGATATTGTTATTGCCGGTAGCCCATGTCCTCACGCAGGATATTGGTATACTTTTGCTAAAGAAAACTCACGTCAATATTTTAAACAAGGTGATATATTCCCTGATTTTGAAAGTGATTGGGGTGATGTGTACTGGCAGTTTGATGATGAAGAATAGATCTCTTTCATAAATCAAAAAACGATCTTCTTTTTGGTTAATATTTGCACTCCGGATTTCTTAGCATTCGTGCATAATCTGCGGATGAAATACATCGATTCAAACAAGCTTTCTGATCCTCAGT
>NZ_VPCD01000030.1:0-24138 GCF_013418345.1 Acinetobacter sp. YH12144
TGCCAGATTAAAACATTTCAGAGGAATTGCCACTCGTTACGATAAGCTAAAGCGAAATTATGAAAACTCAGTTGCTCTAGCCTGTATATTTATCTGGCTACCATTATAAAATGTCAACAGCCCCTAAAAAATTCAAAACCAAATTGGTCATTTCTTCCGCTGTTTTTCATGTTTGATCTAGCAATCCCTTATGCATAAAGGAATAAGTACTATTCTTTTTTTGCATTTTTACTCGCACGATGCATTTTTTATAATCAAAATGACAGTTCAAACTTATCAGAACAATGCTGTCGAATTCATTCAGTCGTCATGAGGCACACCGTCACTTATGTCAAGAAACCTTAGTCCGCACTTCATCGGTGCAATTTTTGCACTGATTGCTGCCTTCTTGTTTAGTACCAAAGCGATTTTTATTAAGCAAGCCTATGCACTTTCTCCTCTTGTCGATGCCACAGTCCTCATGGCTTTACGCATGATGAGTGCATTGCCGTTTTTCTTGGTCATTGCATGGCTGAGTCGACGTTCTTATCAAACGATTCAACGAAAAGATTGGGTGCTCTTGCTCATTTCCGGTCTAATCGGCTATTACTTTTCGAGTTGGCTCGACTTCCGTGGCTTGATGTATATCAGTGCTTCGCTTGAACGAATTATACTTTTCCTGTATCCCACATTAACTGTACTGGCTTCCGCTGTTTTATTCAAAAAGCCACTGAGTTTTAAAACCATCCTTGCCCTGATTTTAAGTTATGGCGGGACAGTGTTAGTGATGCTACAAGAACAAAGTACCACACCACATGATCAGTATTTTTGGCTCGGATGTAGTTTGGTTTTTGCCAGTGCCGTGTTATTTGCAATTTACTTATTACTCACGCCAGGCCTCATGCAAAAGTTTGGTTCTTTACACTTTACTGGTCTAGCCCTGAGCATAGCCTGCGTTGGGACGATTATTCATTTTCTATTTGCAACACCACAGCCTATCGCCTTGCTCCAACAACTCCCGAGTCAAGTCTGGCTGTATGGTTTAGCGCTAGGACTATTGGTAACCGTGCTTCCAACCATTTTGATGATGCAAAGTATCGTCCGACTTGGGGCTGCACAATCGGCCATGATTGCATCTATCGGGCCCATTTTAACGATTTTACTGGCCGTCGCTTTATTGAATGAACACTTAAACCTATGGCAATGGGTCGGTTGCGGTCTGAATATGCTGGGTGTCTTGATGATCAGTCTCAGTAAGAAATCCTAAACGCGTGCGTGGATACAATTCACAGAGAAACACTTTAAGACCTGTTTGATTTTCCTTATAGTGACCACAACAGCGTGGCAGCAAATTCTTTGCATACGCTTCCGCCCAATATCTGGACAATTTATGAAAGCCTCGATCGACATTAGCCATGATAAAACCCTGTTGTGGCTTATGGCTGCTGCATGTGGTTTATGTGCGGGTGCCAATTATTATTGCCAACCTTTAGTGGCTTCTATCCAACAGAGCTTTCAAATTCCACAATCTGAAGTTGCGCTAACCGTCACCTTTGCGCAAATTTCTTATGCTTTGGGTCTACTGTTTATTGTGCCGATTGGCGATATTGTGAATAAAGCCAAATTTATTCCATTACTCATGCTTGGTGCGACTGTCGGTTTAGCCCTCTGTGCTTTTTCGACCAATCTATACATGCTTTGGGCAGGAACCATTATCACGGGGCTATTTTCAGTGGCTGCTCAGGTTCTTATCCCTTTGGTCACTGTTGCGATACGACCTGAAAAAATTGGGGCAGTTGTTGGCTTTTTAATGAGTGGGTTATTGGTCGGCATTCTGTTATCGACCAGTCTCTCTGGCTTATTGTCCTATCTGTTTCATTGGAAATCGATTTACATCCTCAGTGCGCTCTTGATGTTGGTATTAGCACTCTTACTCAAAAAACGTCTGCCCGTGGTCAGCATCACACGGATGCCCTACAGCCAAGTTTTCCAGTCAATGGGCGCATTACTCAAACATGAGCCACGGTTAATTTTCCGTTCTCTAATTGGAGGCTGTGTCTTTGCCGCGATGAGTATGCTGTTTTCCACCATTGCCATGTTACTGACTGAGCCACCTTTTCAATTGGCCGATGTTTGGGTCGGTGTTGTGACTTTAGTTGGTGTATTTGGTGCCCTATCGACACAGTGGATTGGGCGTTGGGCGGATTTGGGTTTCAACCGAAAATTAACTTGGCTCGGTTGCAGCATCTTGGCCCTCAGTTGGGGACTGCTGTATTTGGGTGGATCATCTATAGCTTTTTATATTTTGGGCTATGGTTTAATCAATCTAGGTTTGGCAATGGTGCATAGCTGTAATCAAAATATTATTTTCCAACTCAACCCGATTGCACGCTCTCGAATCAATTCAATTTACATGACTTTTTATTTTGTCGGTGGTGCATGTGGTTCAGCTTTGGGCGTATTTGCATGGCATCATGGCGGCTGGACCACCACCTGCATGACAGGGATTGCCTTAGTGATTGCTTCTGGTTTTTTTGTATTGATCGATCAACTCTATACTTCGCGGCAACTAAAATATCCACAATGAGAAGTATTCATCACCGCAATAAAGCCACAATAAGTGGCTTTATTTTTACAAATTAACTGACCTGCACCACAGGATAAAAGGGTTTGCCTAAATCCAAGGTTTCTGCATTTTCCAAAAGAATCACCATAAACACCGGTAAGAGTGCCAACAGTATTGTGCAGCCGTCTTGAAGCTGTTTCCGATTGACCGAACTTTTATAGGTCGCGCCGCCATGAACCATTTGATTGCGTAGCGTATACATGCGATTGAACAGCACCATTAAAATATCAACGGAATCTTTTTCTTTAAGCGCGTGCAGTACTTTTTGTTTTTCATGCGCCAAGCCCTCTTTGCATGCGTCATGGCTAATTTTTTGATTTTGATAATCCCAAAATCCCTGATAAACATAGGGATTATCCAAAAACAACCGTATCGGCTGACTAAAACGTTCCCATAAAATATTGTAGATTTTATGCTCTGCATCCTTTTGGCAGATCACATATAAAAACTGCCTTAAGCTTTGCTTGTCCTGCGCAATCTGTAAGTCTTGCGCATATATTGCGTTGAAGGACACCCACAAACTTATAAATTGCAAATCGAGATCATCTTGAAGATCAATTGACTTTTTCAGCCAACTTAAACCTCGATGAATGCGTAAATTAAATTGGTCGGTATGTTCCGACTTTTTACTTTTAAATATTTCTTCAAGTAGCATCATGCCTGCTAAATTCCAATGGATAATTCGTTTATTTTTCTACCATTTGAACTTAGCGCAATTGTTTACCGGCATGCAATCAAAATATCTCTGTATTCAACTATTTGGTCTCATCTTGTGTGAGATAGGTATAACGTTCTAACTGATCATTTTCATCAAAAATCAATTCATAAGACATTTTCTTTCCATTAAAAACGGATTCGGCAGGTGTTCCGAAAAGCTCCCATAAACCCACAGTCGCCACATCTGCCGCACCATGCCAAAACGCACGCCCCACTTTACTGGCAGTCGAATAACCTTGGGTAAAGGTATAAATTTCATGGCGTTTGCCATTTTTATATTCAGAGGTGATCGGTGCGCCAAATTCAGCAATCACCAAGTTACGAGACAGCCCTTGTTGAATCATTTCGGTATTTTTCTTGCTCGGCTGCTTGCTTGCCATGACAACTGAACAGCCTGTTGTGCCTGATAATGTGAAAACTAAAGCTAATCCTAAGCAGGTTTTTTTCATCATGTGGTATTCCCCAAATTCTTCAAATTTCTATTTTTAATTTTTGATTTTCATCTGCTGTTGATCTTAATTGTTTCTTTCATCTTTTTCATTTTTTTATACGACTATTCGTCTGATTTTTAGAATGATTAGCGCTTGAAAGATTCACATTTATGAAGGTTTCAGACTGAATAATGCTTTAAGTTAATTATTGTTTTGTTGGTGACGAATTCGGTGGAACAAACCAGTTTTTCCAAGAGCTACTGTGCCGAGTTTCAATTGCAACGGTAGGGATGAGCTCTTGCTTCAGCATTTTTTCTTGACCCACGGCTTTCGCCAACCGCGCTTTGACCGAGTGTATACACTCACGGTCTTCAAACTCACAGCGGTCAAGGTTGGAGCCACCACAGGGTCCATTGGCTAATCCTTTGGGGCAGGTTTCTGGGCAAATATACAAGGTTTCACCTAAACGACATTGTCCGCAACTTTCACAGCCCACGATGCCATGTTTACTGATAAATTCTGTTTTCAGCAAGGCTGCATCAGCTTTCGGTTTTTGCCATAATTTGGCCGCAAAAATATAAGATCCCACCCCTTTGGCCAGTTTTGAACTAAAAAATAACTCATGCATGACATGCATACTTTTATATTTCAAAACTTGTTCAACTGGAGCCTTATGGTTATTTGCGCCCGTCGGGTGGAAGTTCACATCTACACTAGAGCGCCAAAGCATTTTCCATTTTGCTAAACACTGTTCAAACGTTAATGTGGCAAATTGCAAAATTGCTTTTTGCAACTTCTCTTGCTCTTCCACTTTATGGCAAGCTGATAAATGAACCCCTGCATAGCCCAAATGCTGACACATTAAAATTTGTAAAGCGCATCGGGCATAGACATTTTGTTCAGCTTGTATGGCATCAGTTTGCTGTTCTTGTTGCAAAAAATTTAATACATCTGCTGAAAGCACGATGCCTGCGACTTTTTGCTTGGCCATAAAGCGGGCACGGGCAAATGTCAGCGGCATGACACACGCCAATACAGGTACATGTGGATAGTATTGCTGCATATAGTGTTGGTAACTGCTCAACACATCCATGTCAAAGCCCAACTGTGTAATCACATAGTCAGCGCCAGCTTGAATTTTTTTATTCAGTTTAAAAAACTGCGCATCCTTTTCTGCTTCTGCATATTTAAAAGGATTAAATGCTACCCCTAAATAAAACCCGCCATAGTCTTTGGCTGCCATGACTTGATTGACCGACTCTAAATAACGGCTCCGTAGAGTCGGATCATTTGCCCCATCCTGATGCTGCTTGAGTTTATCACCACTGAGCAAAAGTAAATTCTCTACCCCGTGCTGCTGAGCATCTTTCAGAAAAGTTTGAAAATCTGAGATATCTCGACCTTTCCCCGAATAATGCAGAATTTTTTCTTTGCTTTGAGGGTAGTCTTGCATTGCTTCTAAAGGAGCAATATCCGTGTCACTTTGTACTCGGTCAGCCAATGTCATGCACACAGGAAAGCCTGCAAATGTCGTTGGGACCAGATGCGTTTTTTGCGTCGTTAGATATTCAAACGAGATACAAAACTGGCGTTGCAATAGATATTGGGAAAATAAAGACATAAAGGCAGGCAGTCAAATCTGCTAAGAAACCATACAATAAAGTTTATAAAATTATAGATTAATCACATAAAAATTTAAATTACTTAAGCCACACTTCCGACTTTTTCTAGCCTGACCTTGAATATGTCACGCTAGCAAGACCATGCCCCAAACCACAATTTATGCTAATATTGCGCGCGTCTTGAAATGCGGTTTTTTTCATCGTATTTCAGACAGCTTTTGGTATTTCTTCACCATTTTCCATTTCGTTCTTCCATCTTGTTCTTTTAAGGCGTGTTTTTTTAATGACTGATCTCCAACCCATTGAAAATAAACTTCAACCACGAATTAGTGTTGCGCCAATGATGGATTGGACGACTCGTGACTATCGTTTCTTTGCACGCTTATTTAATCCCAATGTGATTCTCTACACCGAGATGGTCACCACAGGTGCGATTTTATTTGGCGGTGCGAATCGTCATTTGGACTATAACAACGAAGAACACCCGATTGTGTTACAGCTTGGTGGTTCAAATCCCAAAGATTTAGCGACCTGTACCAAGATGGCACAGGACTGGGGCTATGATGAAGTAAACCTCAATGTCGGCTGTCCGAGTGACCGCGTTCAGAACAATAAAATTGGCGCATGCTTGATGGCAGAGCCTGATTTGGTTGCAGAATGTATTACTGAAATGCGAAATGCTGTTGATATTCCAGTGACCGTGAAACACCGCATCGGGATTGATGACATGCAGTCTTATGAAGAAATGCTGCATTTTGTTGATACGGTTGCAAAGACTGGCTGTAACAATTTTATCGTGCATGCCCGTATTGCCCTGCTGCAAGGTTTGTCGCCAAAAGAAAACCGTGATGTGCCACCTTTACGTTATGAAGATGTTTATCGTCTGAAACAAGAACGTCCAAATTTATTGATCGAAATTAATGGCGGGGTGAAAACCTTTGCTGAAACACAGCAACATTTACAACATGTTGATGGCGTGATGATTGGCCGTGAGGCTTATCACAACCCGTATTTATTGGCTGAGATCGGTCAGCTTTGGGATCTCGAACTACCCAACCGTTTCGATATTATCGATCAAATGCTGCCATATATTGCTAAACGCATGGAAGAAGGTGCGCCGCTTTCTATCATTACCCGTCATATTTTAGGTTTATTCCAAAATCTACCAGGTGCTCGAAAATGGCGTCAGGCTTTAAGTGGTGGCAATGCCAAAACCTTTGCCGATGTGGAAAATGCCATCCAAAATATTAAAGATGCAATGCAACGTACAGAAGACTATTTACGTGATCATCCTAAAGTCGTTTTAGAAGATTAATTCTATAAAGTAAAAGCCCGCTATTTTGCGGGCTTTTTTATTCGTCATGCCTCACCAAGTACGTGTTTAGCAACATCGTCACAACTCAGCTAAATCATCTAAAAAGTCACATCATCACTCAATGACTATTGACCGTAATGTTCCCCTTGGGAAAAGGCTCATCATAGCCAGTCCATTGATAATCTGATGGATCTTCTTCCTCACGTAAACCCACATAGCTCTCAGGCGCCGATGTAACAGGCTCAACCTCCTCGGTTGGTTGTTCCAATTCTTCAACCAAATGATTCAACTCTTGATCTAACTGCGCCTGATATTTTGCAATTTCAGCTTCGTCAATGAAGGCAAATTGTTCTTCATCTATTTTCCATGCATAGCCTTGCAGGTCTTTGTAAATATCGACCAAAACTGTATAAGGCTGACCATCGTATTGCAATGTCGCCTGAGCCTTAAAACTTAATCCCTTACGCTCTAACACTTTTATATTTTGAATCCGTAAATGGTACTGCCGATAATCTGGATTCTGATCAAACTCGTGCTGCATCTGCTGCTCAATCTGCCGAGATAATTCATCTGTCGAGACAAAATAGCTACAGCCAGCCAAACTCAACAGTAAAAAAATGGTGAGCCATCGAAACATATTGCATCCCCCATGATGCATTTATTCTTGATGAAAAAGTCAGACCGATCACAGATTGCGATCCAAACATTCCTCATTGTTTGCTTCATAATAGCCAATAAAACACACAGTACAAGCCAAATTATCAAGATTTCTCAATTTTATATTTAATTTTGATATCAATCACTTAAATTGCATTTTTACTGTTTTAAAACACTGACAGCCTTGGTCTATTGCTGACATATTTTTGTTGAAAATGACCATTTTGGTAATAGTTTCCTAGCCGTCAAAGTTTCAACATCAAAACGATCCTATTGTGATTTTTTCAATATAGAGCCTTAAACAAAACATCGTAAAAGCGCCATAAAAAAAATCCCCAAACATTGCGGGGATTTTTAAGGAATCAACTGAAATTATTCATCGTCCGTTTCAGACTCATGATGTAGCGCATCATGTATGGCTTCCACCAATTGCTGTGCAATTTCTTGTTTTGACGCTTTCTCTAAATCACGCTTTTCCATTTGATATTGATCGGCGAAGAACACAGTCATGGCATTTTCGTCTGAAGCAAAACCAATGTCTTTACGTGAGACATCATTGCACGCAATCATATCGAGTTTTTTCGCCACAAGTTTGCCGGCAGCATACTCTTCGACATTGCGTGTCTCGGCGGCAAATCCAACCATAAATGGACGTTTTGACTGCTGCGCAATCGTTGCAACGATATCTGGATTTTTAATTAAAGCCACATTGAGTTCATCGCCAGCTTTTTTGATTTTATGCTCTGCAACTTCTGCCACGCGATAATCGGCAACAGCTGCTGTTGCGATAAAAATATCACAGCCTTCATCTAACATTTGCAGACTGGTCTCTAACATTTTAATTGCAGACTGCACATTAATCCGTCGTACACCATTTGGTGTATCTAAACTTACGGGTCCTGCGATCAGCGTTACTTTAGCCCCAGCTGCATAACAAGCCGCTGCCAGTGCGAAACCCATTTTACCTGTGCTGTGGTTGGAAATATAACGTACAGGATCTATCGACTCACGTGTAGGACCAGCTGTAATCGCCACATGCTTGCCTGCAAGCATGCCAAATTTTTCAGCAATAGCTCGCTGTGCTTGATGAAAATAGGCCGTCACTTGATCCGCCAAATCTTCTGGCTCAGGCATACGTCCTAAGCCTACATCTCCACAGGCTTGAGAACCGGCATCGGGCATGATCACATGTACGCCATCTTCAACCAGTGTATTTAAATTACGCTGTGTCGCTTTGGCTGCCCACATTTGCTGATTCATCGCTGGGGCAACCCAGACGGGTGCTTTTGTCGCAAGATAAAGTGTCGAAAGAAGATCATCTGCTAAACCCGCCGCAAATTTTGCCAGCGTGTCGCAACTTGCAGGAGCAACCAACACCAAATCAGCCCAACGTGCCAATTCAATATGTCCCATGCCCGCTTCTGCTTCTGGATTGAGTAATTCGGTATGCACAGGGTTACCTGAAAGCGCCTGAAACGTTAGCGGGGTCACAAAGGCTTGCGCACCTTGAGTCATCACCACGCGCACATCAAATCCAGCATCTTTTAACCGACGGACAAGAATGGCACTTTTATAGGCTGCGATACCACCAGTGACACCTAAAAGAATATTTTTTGTGGGCATTACACTTAAATCAAAGCTCACGAACAGGCTACCTATCTGTTGCAGTGGCGCTCACAATAGCATTAAATATGCACTGACCCAACAATCTGCTGTGAAAAAGCCGATTGACTGATAATAAAAAAGTCTAAGAATAATGAATAATTCAATTAAAAATTGGCCTGAACAAGAGCGCCCACGTGAGCGCCTGATTCAAAAAGGCGCACAAAGTTTATCCGATGCTGAGCTACTGGCTATTTTCCTACGCTCTGGTTCCCAGCAGCACTCTGCTGTCGAACTCGCACGACTCCTGATCCAACATTTTGGTCAGTTGCAAGCGCTAATGAATGCGTCACTTGAGGATTTGCGCCAGTTTCATGGCATCGGAAACAGTAAATATGCGCAGCTCATGGCGGTAAAAGAACTCGGTAAACGCTATGTGAGTCAACATTTTCAAAATGAAGCCTTAGAATTGCAACATTCTGAACAATTACAAAATTTTCTTCGCTTTGAATTTTTAGCGGAACGTCAAGAAGTCTTTGGCGTGCTCTGTCTAGATGCGCATTTAAGAAAAATAAACTTTAAAAAACTTTTTTATGGCAGCCTCAATACCTGTGAAATTTCCATCAATCAACTGCTGCGTTATGTCATTTCTGAACATGCCAGCAGTATTGTCATTGCACATAATCATCCTTTCGGTCGTGCAGAACCTTCTGCTGCCGATCTTGAATTGACTCGACTCATTCAGCAGGCTTGTCAGCTGGTGGAAATTCGACTGATCGATCATTGCATTATCTCAACAGAAGGGAGTTTTTCCTTTGCTGAACATGGCTTGCTCCAAGCACACTCATCTGCATGAAACAGTTATTGACAAGTGCTTGAGCAAACCCGAAGATCATCATAATTTTTTAAAACTAGAAATTATCATTCGAACATGATCGTCCGTGACCAACCGAGTATTTTTAAACTGCTATTTTCTTGGCGAGGAACGATTTTACCTAAGGTTTTACCGCCGCTCGGGATCGTTATGTTGCTGTCTGCCATTGTGGGCGGCTTATCCTATGTCGATATCTTCCATTTTACCGAATTTCCTTTGGTCGGCTTTACCCTAATTGGTGTCGTGCTGTCGATTTTCTTGGGCTTTAAAAACTCAGCCTGCTATGACCGTTGGTGGGAAGCTCGGCGTTTATGGGGCATTTTGATTGCCAACGCGCGACATTTTGACCGTGACTGCCGTTTACTCAGTCAAGGCCGTCGTGAACGTGTGATTCAACATGTGATCGTCTTTGCCAACGTTTTACGTGACCGACTCCGCCATCAAACCGCCAATCCCACTGAACTGGTTGAAACCAGCGGCATGAGTGCGAATGCCATCACCCAGTTATACCAACAGGCCAATGCACCGCAGTACACGTTGAGTTTGATTCAATGGGAGCTAATGCAAGCGCTCAAAGATGGTGAGATTTCAGATATTATTTATACCCAGATGAATCAGCATGTGATGGAACTCAGCACCGTACAAACCGGCTGTGACCGTATTGCCACCACGCCATTACCGTTTGCGTATTCAGTCTTGCTGAATCGAACCGTTTATTTTTTCTGTTTTGTCTTACCCTTTAGCTTGGGTTCTACTTTAGGCCTTGCGACCCCCCTTTTGGTCGGGATTTTGGCCTATACCTTTTTAGGCTTAGATGCGCTGAGTTCTGAGATTGAAGAGCCCTTTGGTACACAAAGTAATGACCTTCCATTGGACTCGATGGTGCGTACTATTGAAATTGAACTTCTTGGAACTTTAGGAAAACCCACCCCACCACCGATTCAAGCTAAAGATCATAATTTATTATAATTGGTATGCGTTTCGCCTGAATGCACGGATCGCATTCAGATCCATGATCCATACAACACCCATAATAAGGAAAAATCATGAAAATAAAAAAACGGATTTTCACTTATAAGCCACAACCGATTCTGCATCCTTGCAAAGCGCTTGCTGTGATTTTCATGTTCGTTGTGTTGCTGTTTAGCATCGCATTACTCCTAGCATGGCAAGGCATATTATTCACATCATGGCAAAGCAATTGGCAATTCTTATTCCTGATGAGTGCTCTATTTGTCATCAGTATATTTCGTGACAAATCGCAAAGAATCAAA
Organism: Acinetobacter sp. YH12144; assembly: GCF_013418345.1. Lineage (NCBI taxonomy): Bacteria > Pseudomonadati > Pseudomonadota > Gammaproteobacteria > Moraxellales > Moraxellaceae > Acinetobacter > Acinetobacter sp. YH12144. The sequence continues at coordinate 11,098 of NZ_VPCD01000030.1, forward strand.
TTTCCATTTTGGATTCAACAGCATTTGATTGATCCCAAATTGGCTTTGGATTTAAAAGAACACGCCTTACGCAGTTCAGATGCTGTGATTGTGGATTATCGAGAGGTCCGTGAACATTGGTGGCAAGGCAAACAGCAACAATTGCTCTTAAAGCTCAATGAACTTGAAGAGGCGAAATGGTTTAGCGTCGATCTCCATCAAGTCTTTGCGAGTACTTTGTTTTTAAACATTCATGTGCAATTGAATTCTGCCCTCATTGGGCAACAGATTTGGGTGCATTATTTGGCACGTACGCGCACCATCGTGCAGTTATATGCGCATGATCAGCTTGATGATTTTCATCAAATGAAAAACTACTTTGCCATGCCCTATACGGGGAATATCTATTTTGAGCAGATTCCAACACGGCTTACGTTGGATTTACCTTATTTATCGGAAATTCATGCCGTTCGTGAAGAAGATCAACCCGGTTATCTCCTCAAACTGAAAACCAGTTATGGGCAGAGCTATCGTATCAGTTCACAGGCACGGCATTTTGATAAACTCGAATTGGCACTCTCAAGCGCCATTGATTTTATTCCTTATCGCAATTTTAAACATCAACCTACCATGCAATCTGCCTTGCTGACCAAGAGGCATCCTCAACGCGTGACAAGTCTACTGTTGTGCATAATCGCCATCAGTGTTTTTATCATCGCGTTTTTGTTCAAGGCATGGTTCTGGGCATGCGTTGCCGTGGGCTGCCTCTATCTGCTTTACCGTAACATTCAGCATTATCGAACTTCACCGTTTATCGAAGATCCTGATGTCAATGTGACTTAAAACTGTCCCAGATTCCAACTTGCCCTTCTTTCACTCGAGGGATGTTGCCGAGTTTGATCCATGGCATATTGTCACCATGAAAATCACTCCCAACAGAAACTTTTAAGTTAAAGGCAGCAATCATACGATCCACCATTTGACGAGTCGATAATGGCTCAATTGCCGGTGGTAATTCCACTGCATCACCGCCCGCTTCAGCAAAGATTTCAATCAAATAACGAATATTGGTCGCAGATAAATCATAACGCGTTGGATGCGCTAACACTGCAAAGCCACCACTGGCATGAATCACCTCAATGGTCTCAACAAGACTCGGACCTTCAAATTTTACAAAAGCTTTTTTGCCTTCTTTAATATATTTATCAAAAGCTTGTTGTGGACGTGAAACTACCCCCTTTTCCACCAAAGTTTTGGCAATATGGGTACGTGTTACCCGATCTGGAATATGGTCGACTTTGGCAACCACATCGCTATAAATATCTTGACCAATTAACGGTATCAGTAAGTCACAAATCTGCCGAGCACGTTCCGCTCGAATACGCTTTTGATCCATTAATAAGGCTTGTAAGGGCGCAGGATTTTGCATATTTAAAGCGACGATATGCACACCATAACTTTTTTTGGTCGCAGGTCTCGACCACTGGCTAGAAATCTCCACACCAGAGATTAATTGCAGCTTTAATTCATGCGCAACCTGCTCTGCAGCCAACAAACCGTCCATCGTATCGTGATCAGTCAAAGCCAGCGTATGAATTCCAATAGCACTTGCGGCCTGCACCAGAGCCTCTGGTGACAAAGTACCATCAGAAATATTACTGTGTGTATGTAAATCTACGCCTTGCATCTCTATACTATGTCATTTATTTGATCAGATTTAGATACTCTAACATGAAAGCACTTTTAGACTTTGTGCCACTCATTATTTTCTTTTATTTATATAAAACTGTAGATCCAAAAGATACGCAGCACCCATTATTACAATTAATTGGTTCTGCTGGGGGTGTCGATAACAATAACATTCTTGTGGCAACATCAGGTCTCATCATTTCCATGCTTGTGGTTTATGGTGCATTGTTTGTCATGCAAAAATTCCGTCTAGATAAACAACAATGGATTGTGTTGTTCATGACCGTGATTTTTGGTGGTATTACCCTGATGCTAAGCGATGATTTTTATATTCGGTTAAAAGCCGTTTTACTGAACTTAGTGTTTGCTGGGGCGTTTTTACTTTCTCCACTGTTTAGTAAAGATAAGAAACCACTCATCGAACGTTTATTTGGTCCAGTCTTAAATTTAACCGCTGTCGGTTGGAAACGATTGAACTATGCATGGGCTGCAATGTTCGTGGTGATGTCATGTTTACACACCTTTTTCGCTTATTTGTTTGCAGACGGAAAATATTGGGGTGAATTCACTGCTTTTGGTGACATGATCGTGATGTTTTCCTTTATCATTATTCAGTTTATTGTATTACGTAAATACTTTAAGACCTCAGAATAATCCATTCGGTCAAAAATCAGGAAAAGTCATGCCATTATTCGTCGTAAGCTGTACAGATAATGAAGGTACAGTGGAAAAGCGCCTTGCGGTTCGTCCTCAACATCTTGAACGTCTACAAAAACTTGATGATGAAGGTCGTCTGATTGTTGCAGGTGCGATGCCTAAAGATCCGGCAAACCCGCAAGCTGGTTTTTATGGCAGTACGATCATTGTCGATTTTGATAGTCGTGAAGCCCTAGACCAATGGTTGGCAGATGAACCTTTCCTCAAAGAAGGGGTTTATGGCCAAATTGATGTCAAACCATTTAACAAAGCATTTCCTAAAGGATAAGGTTCATGCGCGTCGTTGTTTCTAGTTTACTGGGCTTATCTTTAATTTGTTCAACTGCATGGGCTGAAGAATCGGCTCCTGCACCTGCTGTAGCCCCTGCTGCTCAAGCAACGACTGCAACACCTCCTCCCAATTCTGTGCCGCATACCATTCCTGCCAATAAACCGGGCATCATTAAAGTGGCGGCAACTGTCAATCCCAATGGTCAACCTCAAGATGCAAATCCATTGACCATTGAACAACTGGCAAAAAATAAAGCACTGCAAGATGCCAAAGTCAAAGCGATGGTCAAAGACCAATCTGTACGTTTACAACAGTTAGAAAAAGCTAACCTTGAAGCCTTGGCGCAAAACCAAGAATTACAACTTAAAAATGATAGCTTGGGCGTACAAGTACAAGTGCTACAAAGTGAACGTAGCGCGCAGATGTTTTTATATGGCGGGACCACACTTGGTGTTGGCGTGATTTTAGGTTTCTTATTGGCCAGTTACGTCTATACCAAACGTCGTCGTCAATGGTAATTCGTTTTTCTACTTCAATTTAAAGGTTGCTTGAGTTTTGTCAGGTGCAATTCAGACTGCCGATCTCGATTGGCAAATGATCGATGGCATTGATATTCCAGTGTCTAAACAGTTTGGTGATGTGTATTTTTCGAAGGATAACGGCCTACTCGAAACACGTCATGTGTTTTTAAAAGGGAATGACCTCGACACTCGCCTTGCGGCACTGACTGATTTTGAATATTTCAGTGTCGGCGAAACAGGTTTTGGTACAGGCTTAAATATTTTGGCCTTGTGGCAATTATGGCAACAGGTTCGTCCAGATAATCACAGTCATCTGCATGCTATTTCTGTAGAAAAATTCCCTTTATCTAAAGCAGACCTCATTCGTGCATTAAATGCATGGCCTGAATTACAGCCTTTGGCACAGCAACTGATTGCGCAATATCCTGAACCCATTGCGGGATGTCATCGACTCAATTTTCCAGAAGAGCGTTTTTCGATTGATCTTTGGTTAGGCGATGCACACGACGTTTTTCCTGTCATGGCAAAAACTGCTACAGTCAATGCATGGTTCTTGGACGGTTTTGCACCCGCCTGTAATCCTGACATGTGGGAAGAAAACGTACTCAAAAATATCGTGCGTCTATCGGACATTGGGACGACCTTCGCCTCATTTAGTGTGGCAGGTGTACTGAAACGCGGCTTACGTGAGCATGGTATTACCATTACACGACCACGTGGCTTTGCTCATAAGCGTGAAATGCTCAAAGCTTTTTGGCTCGTACCTGAAAGATCAGATGATCAATCCGAAGTTGCTAACCTTCCCACTTTAGACGAAAAAAAAAATTCTGAAATCACTGTAGGTCATAACCCTCGTCAAATCGCAATTATTGGCGCTGGCATCGCAGGTTTAAGCTGTGCTTGGGCATTTGCTCAACGCGGGCATCAAGTGCGTATTTACGAGAAATCAGCACCACTCAGCGGTGGGTCGGGTAATCCTCTTGCTCTACTCAACCCTAAACTCTGTCCAATTGAACAAAGTGCTGAGCATCTGATGACCCTCAGTTGGTTATATGCGCTCAAGCATTATCAAAACTTCAAGGCATTTCGTCCCTTACAGATTCACCAATCTATTTTAAAAAATAAAGCAGAATACCTTGATTTAGCTCAAGCTTATCCTTCAGAGGTGTTAGCTGCTGAAGAAGGCACGCCAAATCAATTAGCTTCAGCATTTCCAACCCTGCTCCTCAAACAAGCAGGCGCGGTCAGTCCACATCAGCTTCGTGACCAAATCTTGGCACATCCGCACATTGAATTGTTACAAGCAGATATTCAACGCATTGAGCAGCAACAAAATGGCGTTGCGCTATTTACACAGGATCAGCAGCTTCCATCTGTCGAACATGTCATTCTCTGTGCAGCACGTGAAAGTATGCAGCTACAAACAGATTATCCAGAGCTGCGTGCCATTCGTGGACAAGTCAGTTGGTTGAACAACCCCGCTCAACAAATGGATATGCATACCGCCTATAGTTATGGAGGCTATTGTATGCAACTGGATGCCGAACAGATGATTATGGGCGCGTCATTTTATCCCGGCCGTGATGACACCGACGTTCTCACCGAAGACCATGTGCATAACTATGAACTTATCCACAGTGTGTTCCCTGACTTTGCCAAAACCTTAGCACCGATTGAGCAATGGCATGGACGTGCTGCGATTCGCGCACAGACGAAAGACTTTTTCCCGGTAATTGGTGCAGTCCATGAAGATCAGCACATTTATAGCTGTAGTGGACTCGGTTCTAAAGGTTTCCTGTATGCACCGCTCTGTAGTGAAATCATTGCCGCGCTAGTCTTAAAAGAAGCCTGCCCTATTCCAACACAGCTACTCGATAAAATTCATGCAGCACGTTTTATACGACGCGCCAAAGCGAAACAAAAAACCAAGAAACCTTATTTTCAAGGTCAGGTGCCCTCAGCACCACCTCAAGAAAAATAACTTGCAATAAAAAAGCGCCTTTCGGCGCTTTTTTTGATTCGATCTTATTTCCCTTGTTCCAAAGGAAGACCGGCATCACGAGCAGCACGCGTGCCGCCCATTAAGATTACATATTCACGTGAGCTGTCAAAACCCTCTAGTAACTCTGCTGCACGTGGAGCTTTACTTCCGCCACCACATAAAATGTAAATGGGTTGATCCGTTGACACCTGAGTCAGTGCATCTGATGACAATGCGTTGATCGGTCGGTTAACCGCACCTTTCACATGTGCTTCAGCATAAGCACTTGCATCGCGAACATCCCAGATAATCGAGTCTTCTGGGAACTCAAATGTTGTAATTTCTTGTTTACGGATCATTGCGCACTCCTTTTGATGTAAACAACACTTGGCAAATGAAGAAAACATCCCTAGCATCTCAGATATTCTTTCCCTTTGTAAAGGTCTAATCTATGCCTTCTTTTGATATTGTTTCCGAATTAGAAGTTTTTGAAGTAAATCATGCAGTTCAAAACACGCAAAAAGAAATTGCGACGCGTTTTGACTTCCGTGGTCAAGACGTTTCAATTGAGTTAAATGAGAAAAATAAGGAAATCAAAATCTCAACAGAAAGCGATTTCCAATGTGAGCAAGTGTATACCATGCTCGAAAATCATTTCTTCAAACGTAAAGTCGACATTCAAGCACTCGATCCACAAAAAATGACGGCTTCTGGTAAAAACGTCATTCAAGTGATCAAACTAAAAGACGGTCTTGACTCTGATACTGCAAAAAAAATCAATAAAGCCATTAAAGAAAGCGGCATTAAAGTGCAATCTTCTATTCAAGGCGACAAAATTCGTGTGACTGACAAGAAACGTGACACTTTGCAACAAGTGATGGCGTTCTTAAAAGAGCAACAGTTTGGTGTGCCGCTTCAATTTAACAACTTTAAAGATTAAGGCAGCACAACTGCCATTGAGGTCAATATGGCACGTCCAAATCGTCTAAATAAACTGGTCAAAGCAAGCTCTAAATTACCCAAAGGTATTCAAAGTCGTTTGCTCAGTCGAGCTTTTGGTCGTGTCGTGCCCATGGTTGGAACGGCTAAAATCCAATATCAACATGTCAGCCCTGAGCGTGTTGAGGTGAGCATCGCCAATCATAAGGCGATGCAAAACCATATCGGGCAAGTACATGCCTGTGCCATGGCGCTGATCGCAGAAACAGCCACAGGTTTTGTCACAGCAATGAACGTCCCTGATAGCGCCATTGTCCTAATTAAAAGTTTCAAAGTTGATTTTAAACGTCCAACCCAAGGTGGGATGAAAGCCATCGCAACGCTTACACCCGAACAGCAACGACAAATGCAAAGCACAGAAAAAGGTGAAACCTTAGTACAGGTCTTAGTCACCGATGAATCTGGTGAAGCACCGATTCAATGTGAAATGCTTTGGGCGTGGGTGGCAAAATCCGCTCTGAAAAATAAATAAATGTAAATAAAACTTACTTTTAGGTAAGTATAAGTTTTACCAAATTTCAGCAAAATCAAGACTGTTTTTTACTATTTATACGCAGTAATTCCGCTCAATATGCTTGCACGACACAAATATATTGAGCACTTTATGAAAAAAATCATTCTCCTTTCATTCATCGGCATGGCGGTTTTTTTAACTGCATGTCAAAGTACTATTCCTGCAACGCCAACGACTCCAAATCAAGCGGCTGATAGCAATATTCAAACCAGCCAAGCAGCGGAAAATAAGAAAATCGTGATTGATTTTTATGAAGGTGTCTTTCTTAAACATCAGGTTAAGACATATGCTGACCGATATATTGGCAATCAATATATTCAACATAATCCGCATGTACCTGATGGCAAAGCGCCTTTTGTCGATTATTTTACCCAGTATTTTAAACAAAATCCTGAAGCAAAAAACCAGATCAAACGTGCCGCTGCCGAAGGTGATTTGGTCTATTTACATGTGCATTCTACGCAAAATAAGCAAGACCGCGGAGAAGCCATTATTGATATCTTCCGTGTTGAAAATGGCAAAATTGTTGAACATTGGGATGTGCAACAAAGCATTCCTGAAACCAGTGCCAACTCAAACACGATGTTTTAATTTCTCAGCCACTATTCATAAAAAAAGCCACTCGATTGAGCGGCTTTTTTTGTCTTACTTTAATTAAGCTTGATCTGCAGCAAATTTAGCTTTTGCATCCGCAGGAATTTGACGCTTAGCACCTTTCACATCGACAGCGACAAATGTAAATACACCTTCGGTTACGCGAATTGGATCACGTGAACTGTCGTGACTATCCCAAACTTCAATCTGCATTTGGATAGAGGTATTACCCACTTTTAAAATTTTGGTATATACACTGATGACATCCCCGACTTTCACAGGAACGAGGAAGGTCATTTGGTTAATTGAAATCGTTGCACAGCGTCCTTGACTGAAACGCTCTGCGTGAATTGCACCGGCCAAGTCCATTTGTGACACGATCCAACCACCGAAAACATCACCACTCCAGTTGGTGTCTGCAGGCATCGCGATGGTTTGTAGGGAAAGCGTTCCTTCAGGTTTTACATGAGTTTCTGACACTTTAGCTCCTGGCGCTGACATTTATTGAGGTAGATTTAACTGCTGATTGAGCCATTGTTGTAACTCACCAGCACGCATTGCACCGCTTATTCTAGCAATTTCGTTGGTTTTATTCATCAAAACCAGTGTAGGAATACTACGAACATTAAATGCACCGCTCAATCGAGGGTTTGCTTCGGTATCAATTTTGGCAAAAACCACCTTCGGATTAGATTTTGCAACTTGTGCAAAGTGTGGCGCCATCATCTTACATGGTCCACACCATTCAGCCCATAAATCGATCAGCACAGGTAAATCACTATTGCTAATAAAGTTGGCAAAGTTCTTTTCATTCAACTCGATGGGCGCCAATGGAATCAATGCTTGATGACATTGACCACATGCAGGTCCAACTTCGAGTTTTTCTTCAGGTACACGGTTTTTTGCACCACATTCAGGACACACAACGATCATTTAGCTGACTCCAACATGTTGATGTAAAAATTCTAATTGGGTTGCCATGGCTTTTTCAAACCATTGCCCATGATAAATATCAAAATGTTGCATTTCCCACTCATAATATTGCACATACGGTGCAATATTGGTCGCAGTTTCTCGGCTTGATTCGATGGGAATCAAACCATCTTCTTTGGCTGCAATAAAAAGTACTGGTATGCTAATTTTACGGACATCCAATATTGGACGATAACGAATTAATTTAAAAAAGGCCCGAGCCGGAATTTCGCCACTCCAATAAAAATCAGGATTTACAATCGATAAATAGCCCGCATAACTGTCTTCAGACTGTAAAAAACACAATCGATGTGGATGAACTACAGGCAAAGTCGTTGGGCTCATCCCAACTTTTGAGCCCATATAGTCCTGACTTGATAATTTTAATGCTTTGGGTAATTGCTGTAGGGGATACAATTTTGCACTTTCAGCGCCGTCGACAAATGGAACTTGTACCATCACCGCTTTAATATTTTTAAGCTCTGCCGCCAAACTGAGTACATAGCCACCACTCAGCGATGTTCCCCATAATACAATGCGCCTTGAATCAATCGATTTACGCTGCTGTAAATGATCGATCATGGTCCGCCAATCTTCAAGTTGAGCTTTAAGGTTCACTAATTCTCTCGGACGCCCCGTGCTACCCCCCCAATAGCGATAGTCAAACAACACGACAGCATAGCCCGCTTGTACAAAGCGCTTGGCATATTGCACTAATTTAAACTGGCGTAATGCCGCCAAACCATGTGCCATGAGAATGACTGCAGGTTTTTCAACAGATTTTGGACGATAAAAGTCAGCAGCTATAACATCTTGTCCGCTTTTGACATACAGTGGTTCGACTGTATAGGCGTGCATACGCGCTCCATTGCGTTATTTTATGGTTGTAATCGCTTATAAAAATTTAAGAACATTCTGCTCAAGTTTGTGCTTAATGCTATCATAAAGCATAAATCTATGAATTAAATTATGGAGTGACTCAATGAGCGAAAATGTTGGTTTTGCAGGTCAAATCGGCCCAGAACATGTAGCGCAAGTGGTTGAAAAAGGCTTTAAATCGATTATCAATAACCGCCCTGACATGGAAGGTGGTCCTGAGCAACCAACCAGTGCTCAAATTGAAGAAGCAGCTCGTAGCGCTGGTTTAGACTATGTTCATCAACCTGTTGTTGCGGGTCAAATTTCTGAGCTAGATGTCCGTAACTTTGCTAATCATTTTAATGAATTGCCAAAGCCAGTACTCATGTTCTGTCGTACAGGTAACCGTTCAAATAACCTATATCAACTAGCAAAACAGATGGATCTTTTGGATGACTAAGGCTTTCATTCAAAAAGCTTTATTGATCGCAACATGCATCTTTCCAGCACCTACATATGCAGATAATAGCAGTCAGCCTTTAAATGCAAATTTAAGTGTCTCTGGACAAATGACCACAGATAAATTTTCAAGTTTACTCAAGCAACTTAAATTTAAATCTGTGATTGTGAATCGACCAGATAGTGAGGCGGGCAATGAAGTGACTGTTTTACAGTTAAGAGGGATTGCTGAAAAGTCTCATGTGAGTGTTGTGTATCAACCTGTGCAAAGTGGTAAAATTTTTCAAACAGACGTGAAGGAATTTGCCAAATATTATAATGAGCTCCCTAAACCCATTTTGATGATTTGTCGCAGCGGCTCTCGTTCGACATCTCTTTTCAATCAAGCTAAGGCTCAAGGTTTGCTCAATGACTAAATTCGTGTTTGTAGTTTTATTTACAACGTTGTTGCTAACAGGGTGTAATTCTATGAATGTACGTCCAACCGTTGGTGTAAGTGTCGGGACTGCACTATAAAATGACGAATATAAAGATGGCGCTATTTGCGCCATTTTTTATGTGTGGTATCTTTACGCAATATAACTTTTTCTATACATAAATAACTATTTTGGGGTACTTCATGAAATTCGTTCAAGGGACACTTGTACTTACTTTAGCCACTATACTTACAGCTTGTGGTGGTGGTGGTAGTGATGGATATTTTAATAACGAAGGAACAGATTCTTCTAATCAAAACAATAATAATAACAATGGTGGTACAACAACCCCAACTGAAATTGCAAAAGCACAGTTAGATATTCTAAAACGTGAAGGGCAATATTTATTCGGTAATTATGATCCTAACGATGCATCAACAGCAAAAGGCTATATTGATCATTCAATGGATACATTTGCGCAAGGTCCATTACAAATAGCTCTAGATGCAAAAAAATTATTCGACAAAGATAAAACGGCATTTTTTTATCGTGAAAAATGTATGGATTCAGGTACATATGCAAATACAGGTTGTTATATCCTTTTTGGTGACGAACAAATTAAAACTGCGCTAAATAGCGTAAATCCTCAAAAATATAATAACTGGGACTTTGATGTTAATGATGATGAAGTTTCAGGTATGAAACTATCACAAGAACAAATTGATGCATTTACTGGAAAAACGATGATTATCATTTTTGATAATCGCAATACTGATAAAAAATATAATGATATTTGGGTTACTGGTGTATTTGGCTACCCTTATAAACAAAGTTGGGGTTTAAGTCAGACAGAGCAGTTAAGAATCGTTTCAATGAATGAAACAGATAGTGAATATCAAGTAACATTAACATATGAAGACGAAACAACTGAAACTAAGGGTGCGTTAAGCATCTATAAAGACCCAACATCAACAGATGGGGAACTGTTTGTATTACAAAATAACTCGTCATTTGAGGTTCTAACAAATGACAACCCAAATACACCTGAAGTCGAATCAGTTTCTTTCACTATTAATTCATTGCCAGGGAATCCATCTACTCTTGCTACTTATCGAATTAAATCTAATTCCGTGCAAGTATTAGATATCCCAAGCATTTCAACAATTTCTGGTAGTCGAATAGAAAATGAAACTCCAAATTCAAATTCCCAAAATTTTTCTGGAAGTATTTATTTAGAAGGTACTAATATTTTTACATTTAAAAATTCTTTAAATGGCACAGTACTCAAATTTAAACATATTTTCAATAATATTACTTTTGAAGGACAATCAGTGAATAATAACGGCGTTATTACAACAACTTTGAGCCAACCAACATCCATTAAATATTAATATGTAAGTATTTGAAATAAAACCTTCCTTATGGAGGGTTTTTTTATATATTTAATTATAATTATTTAAAATGAAATTTAGAAAAATGTACGACATCATCATTATCGGTGCAGGAACAGCAGGCATTTCAGCCTATAAAGAAGCAATTAAAAAAACACAAAATATTCTTATCATTAATGATGGTCCTTGGGACACCACCTGTGCACGTGTCGGTTGTATGCCCAGTAAAATACTTATCTCTACTGCCAACCGTATGTACGAAATAGGACATGCTGATAATTTAGGGCTAGATGTCAAAAGTGAAATTGATACCTCTAGCGTCATGCAACATGTTCAAACCTTACGTGATCGTTTTACAAGAGCCACGTTAAAAGATGTTAAAAGCTGGCCAAGCCAACATAAAATTTCAGGAAAAGCTGAATTTATTGATTCAAATACAATTCAAGTAAATAACCAAACATATCAAGCCAAGTCATTTATCCTTGCAGTAGGTACAACTCCTGCTATAGATACTGAACAAAAACAAATATTAGGCGATAAATTAATTACATCCGATCAGATATTTGAATTAGAACAACTCCCAAAATCTGTCGCAGTTATTGGAAGTGGCGTGATTGCTTTGGAATTAGCTCAGGCTTTAACACGGCTTAATATAAACACCACCGTTTTTGCACGTAGTCGAAAAATTGGCTCACTGAGTAGCCCTATATTGCAAAAGCTCGCACAGGAAGAATTAAGTAAAGAGTTAAAGCTAAAGTTTGAAATTTTACCTGAACATTACTCTGTTGAAGGCGATCTAGTTCATCTAACCTACACTGAAGAAAACGTACAAAAAACGCTACAAGTTGACTATGTCTTAGCTGCAACTGGCAGACATACATTATTAAATACATTAGGTTTAGAACGTATAAGTGCCGAATTTAAAGATTTAAAAAAATTACCGATCGACCCTCATACAAAGCAATTAGCAGATTATCCTATTTTTATCGTCGGTGATGCACATACCAATACCCCTATCCAACACGAAGCAGCTCATGAAGGCAAGTTTGCTGTACAAAACTGTTTAAATTTTCCACAAACTAAATCCATCAAGACGCTAACACCTTTAGGCATCTTATTTTCTACACCACAAATGGCAACTATTGGTCAAAGCTATAAGCAACTACAAGATAAAAACACAGAATTCGTCATTGGTTTCGTTTCTTACGAAAGACAAGGTCGTGCGATTGTTGCTGCTAAAAATAAAGGGGCTGCCGAAGTATATGTGGATACAATTAACCATACACTATTAGGAGCTGAGCTATTCTGTGCAGAAGCTGAACATTTAGCACATTTGCTAGCTTGGATGATTTCAGAAGAACTAAGCATACATGAAATTTTGGATAAACCTTTCTATCATCCAACTTTAGAAGAAGGGTTAAGAACAGCATTAAAGCATGCACGACGTCAGTTAAGATAATTTTATCATTCTATGTAAACTTATAGCGTTGGATATCCAACGCTTAATTTCCGTATCCCCCTCTATCCTTTTTCCTTTCCCTTTTTCTTTTTCCCCACGCATAAAAAAACACCCCCTGAGATATCAGGGGGTGTTTCGAATAATGAGCTGGCGATGACTTACTCTCACATGGGTAACCCCACACTACCATCAGCGCTAAGAGGTTTCACTTCTGAGTTCGG